>JBJERI010000158.1:0-2184 GCA_051882195.1 Ruminiclostridium sp.
ATTGATATTGACACCTTTATTCCCTTTGAAGCCTCGGTTTACAAGAAATTCCTTGTACCCGAGCTTGAAAAGGTAAAGGACAGCTATGAGCATTACGGGAAGTATGCCGATGTGGAAAAGTTTTTGCTTATGCTTGATGATGTCGATGAAAAGCTTGTGCCTGATAATTCCCTTATAAGGGAGTTTATCGGGGGAAGTGAGTACACCTATTAAAGGAAAACGCTCAGATTAAGGCATTGCCAAAGGAGGCACGCCTTATCTGGGCGTTATATTATTCCCACCCTTTCCACACATCGGGCTGATAGCCTACCGTTGCCTGCTTGCCGTTTCGCACAATGGGCGTTTTGTAAAGCTTGGGGTTTTCCATAAGCTTGTCGGGCTTTGCATTGTCAAGAAGATACTTTATCTCATAGTAGTCCTTGCTGTTTTCGTCAATAAGCTTGTCAATGCCGCCTACCGACTGCATAACGCTGTTAAGCTCGCCCTTGCTAAGTCCCTTTTCAAGAATATCCACAAACTGAAATTTAATGCCCCGTTCCTTGAAATAGCGCTGGGCTTTCTTGGTGTCAAAGCACTTGTTTTTGCCGAAAATCTGTATGTTCATTTCTTTTTTCCTTTCTTTCCTGCATAGTCCGCTTTGCGTTTTTCTGCCTCGAATACAAAATATCCGTCCTGCTCATAGACCTTTACGCCGCCGAAAATGGCTGTCAGCTTGTTTTTGTACCAGTCAAGTCGTTTTGTCACCATAAACATTTTTCCGCCTATTACAAGCCTGTTGAAGCCCTTTTCGATAAAGGATTTTGCAACGGAAAAATCCGTGTGATAGGGCGGATTTGACAAAATCAGCGTAAAGCCGCTTTCTGCAACGTCCTTAAGCCCGTCGCTCTGAATTACCGTTACGTTTTCAACGCCGTTAAGCCTTGCGTTTTCCCTTGACAGCTTAACTGCATTTTCGCTTATGTCGCACATAAAAACCTTATCGCCGCCGATTGACTTTGCGGCGGCAATGCCCACAATTCCACAGCCGCAGCCTAAATCAAGCACCTTGTCGCTATAGGTAAACTCAACGTGACTTAGCATTGCAAGAGTGCCCTTGTCCGCCCATTTGGGGGAAAATACCTCATCGTTGGTTTCAAGCCGCAGAGCTGCGCCATTTATTGTTACTTCAAACATAAAAACCTCTCAAAGCACCATACTGTAAATACATTATACAATAATTTTAGGGAAAATAAAAGCCCTTGTTGCAATTTGCTTTCAAAAAGAGTATAATAAGGATAAATTAAGATAAAAGGCTTGGTTTAATATGAAAGACGGATTTATAAAAATAGCGGCGGCAACTCCCGAAATAAGAGTAGCCGACTGCAAATACAACGCAGAGCAGATAATTTCCCTTGCAAAAGAGGCGGCGGAGCAGGAAGTAAAGCTGCTGTGTCTGCCCGAATTATGTGTTACGGGCTACACTTGTCAGGATTTGTTTTTTCAGCCTGTGCTGATAAATGGAGCAAAGGAAGCCTGCGATTACATCTGTAAGCAGACAAAAGGGCTTGATATGGTGCTTGTTTTCGGTGCGCCTGTAGAGCAGGACGGAAAGCTGTACAACTGCGCAATTGTGTCCTATCACGGGGAGATTATTGGCATTGTGCCGAAAAAATATCTGCCCAACTACAATGAATTTTACGAAAAGCGCCACTTTGAAAGGGGCAGTAAGCCAATGGTTTTCCGCTGTAAGGAAATGCCCGAGTTTACCTTCGGAATTGAGCTTTGCGAGGATTTATGGTCGGTTGAGCCTCCCTCAATTGCTCTTGCAAAGGCAGGAGCAACAATTATCCTAAACTGCTCCGCCAGCAATGAAATGATAGGCAAGGCAGATTACCGCCGTCAGCTTGTCTGCGGTCAGTCGGGCAGACTTATCTGCGCTTACGTTTATTCCAGCGCAGGGGAGGGCGAAAGCACACAGGATATGGTTTTCGCAGGGCATAATCTTATTGCGGAAAACGGCGGCCTTTTGTGTGAAACAAGGCTGTTTGAGAACAAAATGATAATTACCGAAGCGGACGTACAGCGCCTTTCATCCGAGCGCAGAAAAAATACCACTTTCACAAGCGAAACCGAGGGCGTTCAGGTGGTTGAGTTCAGTATGCCCATTACCGAAACAAAGCTTACCCGTTATATTGCGAAAGCGCC
>JBJERI010000159.1:0-2182 GCA_051882195.1 Ruminiclostridium sp.
ACTGTACCTTATCCTGTTACTATAGTAACATTATAATACGATATTTCTAATTTGTCAACAGAATAATTAGAAATATCTTATCGGAGGCGTAGATTTGTGAATAATAGCAAAATAATTCTTGATATAATACTAAAAAACATACAAAAAACAGGGCGTACAGAGAAACAATGTCTAATCGATTGTAATATCAATACGAGTTTTCTAACCGATTGGAAAAATGAAAAGATTAAAAATCCATCGATAGACAAAATAGTTAAGCTGTCCGAATATCTTAAAATTGACCTTAATTACCTACTTTTGGGAAAGTCTAATAGCTCTCATCATAAAGAATTATCTTCTGAAGAAATTGAAATGCTGGATCTGTTTAACAAAGTGGATTCATTTGGTCGTATACGTTTATTAGAACGTGCAGAAACTTTGGCAGAACAGGCTGATACGTTGCGTCTTAAGGATAACCAGCTGCAACATGATAATGAAAAGCCACTGTCGATTTCAAACTTGGACGAAGCAGAAGATGAAGCTGATAATTGTATTGAAATCCCACTATACGACACCTGTGTTTCAGCAGGAACAGGAATTGATATAGACTACACTTCGTCCGATCCAATACAAGTATCATCAGATGAATTTGACGATACTGATTTTGCCGTGCGAGTTTCCGGGGACAGTATGGAACCACGGTATTTTGACGGCGACATTGTCATAGTAGAACCAACGCCTGCTGTCGATCAGGGCGAGGTCGGAATTTTTATCCTGAACGGGCAGGCGTTTATAAAAAAGCTTGGCGACTGCTGCCTGATTTCGCTTAACCCTTCGTATGACCCGATAAAAATAAATGACTATGACAGCATATACTGTCAGGGACGTGTTATCGGGGTTATTCCACATAAATAAAAAAAGGCACTGCGATTCGCTCACAGCGCTGTTTTAGCACCTCTTCGGAGGTGCTTTTTCTTTTTGTCCTCGGATTTTGCCACAGGAAATTTCCCTACACTATTCCTTGATGAATATATATTTTTAATGGTACAATACCATTGTAATATAAAGAAAGCAGGGGGAGCGTTATGGAAGAACTATTCAACACAATTCTGAACATAGCACTAACGACCGGAATCGGTATTATCACATTCTTCCTGAAACGCAGCTTCGGGCGGCTGGACAACTGCGCCACCAAGTCGGAAACCAAGGAGATTACGGAAGAATTAAAGACCGAATTAAAAGGCTGTAAAGAGGAGTTAAACCATTTATCGGAGAAATACGCCACAAAGGAAGAGGTCGGCGCTATTAAGGAACGAATGGAAAAGCTTGAAAACGGCGTTGATTTCCTGAAAGAAAACGCAGTCAGAAAGCAGGATTTTATCCGTGTTACAGCTGAAATAAACAGCAAGCTTGACACCATTTCCGGTTATTTGAGAGGTAACAATAATGGACGTTAATACAGAAAAAATCAAGCAGGAGCGCTTTGTCCGCAACAACGGACGTGTGCTGCGTGGAATAAACGTTCTGCGAACTCAGTATGTTAATCTTTACGACCTAAAAAGCGGTTTGCCTGCCGACATAACCTATTCCGAATACTGCGACTGCATCAACTACCTGCAGGAAATCAGGTATATCAATGTGCGGCATAAGGATACCCATCTTGAAACTTCCCTTGCCGATACGGATCTGGAATATCTGGAGGCGAAGCTGTCCGGGGACGGTATAAAATTCCTTGCCGGCAGATTGAACGACAGCTGTGTGGGACGGTGACGGTATGGGAAAAAAGAGAAACCGAAAGCACAGCAAAATCGACAAGCTTCCTGCTGACCTGCGTGAAGCTGTTGACATGATGCTGCAGGGCGACTTCACCTATGAAGATGTTGCAAATTTCATAAGGGATAATGCCGGGATAACTATTTCAACAACATCCGTGTGGCGATACGCAACCGGGCTGAACGCAACGGTTGAATCCCTGCGAATAGTTGAACAGAATTTCCGAACGTTGATGGACGAAATGGAACGGTACCCGAATTTGGATACCACCGAGGCTATTGCCCGTCTGCTGTCCCACAAGGTGCTGACTGCCATTCAGAATGTTGATGAGTCAATGTGGTCGGAGATAGACCCGGCGGAGCTGATGAAGCAGTCAACCAATCTGATGCGTGCGATCAGCTACAAGAATGATATGGACATTAAGGTCAAG
>JBJERI010000160.1:0-10315 GCA_051882195.1 Ruminiclostridium sp.
ATTGAGGTCGAGAAGGAGAGCGAGGATAAATGATATTTGCACTTGCAGGCAATCAGAATTGCGGTAAGACAACTCTTTTTAACCAGCTTACAGGCTCTAATCAGCACGTCGGCAATTTCCCCGGCGTTACCGTGGACCAGAAAATTGGCGAGATACGCAACGCAAAAAACTGCTCCGTTGTTGACCTGCCGGGAATTTATTCCCTCCGACCATATTCAACGGAGGAAATCGTTACAAGGGATTTTATCGTCAAAGAAAAGCCAAACGCCATTTTAAACATAGTCGACGCAACAAACATTGAGCGAAATCTGTACCTTACATTACAGCTGCTTGAAATGAAAATACCTATGGTAATTGCATTGAATATGATGGACGAGGTGCGAAATAACGGCGGAAGCATTGATATTCCCACCCTTTCGGATTTGCTGGGCGTGCCCGTTGTGCCTATTGCGGCTGCAAAAAACGAGGGCATTGACGAGCTTGTAACGCAGATAGTTAATGTTGCTAAAAATAAGATTCTGCCGAAGAAAACCGACTTCTGCGAGGGAGCGGTACACCGCTGTATCCACGCAGTAAGACATCTCATTGAGGATCACGCCGACAAAATCGGCATTTCAAGGCGTTTCGCCGCAACAAAGCTTATTGAGGGCGACGTTGACATTGTGGAAAAGCTGGAGCTTAATCAGAACGAATACGAAATGATTGAGCATTCCATTGTGGAAATGGAAAACGAAAGCGGTCTTGACCGAAACGCCGCTCTTGCGGATATGCGATACGCCTTTATTGAAAAGGTCTGCGCCGTTTCGGTAATCAAGCCTCAGGAAAGCAAGGAACACCGCCGCAGCGTTAAAATCGACTCGGTACTTACCAACCGTTTCCTTGCAATTCCCCTGTTTATTCTTATAATGCTGCTTGTTTTCTGGCTTACCTTCGGGGTGATAGGCTCGTTCCTGTCCGATTTGCTGGGTATGGGCATAGACTGGCTAACAGGTGTGGTTGACAGCGCCCTTACCGCTTACGGAATAAATCCCGTTGTGCAGAGCCTTGTTATTGACGGCATTTTCTCGGGGGTAGGCAGCGTGCTTTCCTTCCTGCCTATAATTGTTACATTGTTTTTCTTCCTGTCAATACTGGAGGATTCAGGCTATATGGCACGAGTTGCCTTTGTAATGGACAAGATTTTACGCAAAATCGGTCTTTCGGGCAAAAGCTTTGTGCCCATGCTCATAGGTTTCGGCTGCTCCGTTCCTGCAATTATGGCGGCAAGAACCCTGCCCTCGGAGCGCGACCGCAAAATGACCGTGCTGCTAACACCCTTTATGAGCTGTTCCGCAAAGATACCAATTTACGCCGTCTTTACCGCCGCTTTCTTTAAGGAGCATCAGGCTCTTGTAATGATAGGGCTGTACCTTATGGGAATTGCGGTGGGAATAATAAGCGCTCTCATTCTTAATAAAACCCGCTTTAGAGGCAATCCCGTTCCCTTTGTAATGGAACTTCCCAACTACCGTTTCCCATCGGCAAAAAGCGTTCTGCTGCTTATGTGGGACAAGGCCAAGGACTTTCTCCAGCGTGCCTTTACGGTAATTTTCGTTGCTACGATTATAATATGGTTTCTCCAGACCTTTGACGCTCATCTCAATGTGGTTGAGGACAGCGCAAACTCTCTCCTTGCATTAATAGGCAAGTTCATTGCTCCCGTGTTTGCCCCTCTCGGCTTCAGCGACTGGAGAATTTCAACCTCTCTTATTACGGGATTTACTGCAAAAGAAGCGGTTGTCAGCACTCTTTCCGTCCTTACGGGAACAAGCATGGCAGACCTTGGCACCACACTTTCCTCAATGTTTACGCCAATTTCCGCCTTTGCTTTTCTCACCTTTACCCTGCTTTACACTCCCTGCGTTGCGGCAATTGCGGCATTCAAGCGTGAGCTTGGCTCAAGCTGGCAGGCGGCGCTGGTAGCGGTTACCCAGTGCATCATTGCATGGTGCGCTGCGTTTATGGTTACAAGACTTGAAGTGCTGATCATATTCATTGTTGCTTTCTGCCTGTTTATGGCAATAAGCTCTATCGTTTCGGCAAAGCGAAAAGGAAAATGCATAGGCTGCTCGGGAAACTGTACGAAGTGCAACAAGACCGTACAAAAAAAATAATTTACATATAATAGCTGATTTATTTGTGAAAATAAATCAGCTATTTTTGCGTTAACGCCCTTTTGAAACGGTTTCTTGTCATTTTATCCTAATAGTTCTCCAACGTGTATAAATTTTTTTATAAAAAGTGTTGCAAACCCGTAAAAAATATTGTATAATATAATCGTATAATTATCGGGTGGTGATGAAATGAAAGAAAAGCGTAAGGTTATAGGAGTTATCCTCAGCGATATGGAGGAGGAATACCAGACATCTATTGTTACGGGAATAATGACAGAGGCAAGAAAGCTTAACTATAATGTTGCTATTTTTTCATCTTTTATTAAGAGCAAGTCCAACCTGCCCGAGGTAGAGCTTGGAGAAAGCGACATTTTCCGTCTGATAAATACAGATAAATTCGACGCCCTTATCATTGTGCCTTACACAATCGATATGAAAATCGCCTATGACATTCTGCTTGGAAAGCTCAATACCTGCAAATGCCCCGTTATCAGCATTGATAAGCCTTTCAGCGACGAATGCTATACCGTATGGTCTGACGAGGTAGGCACATTCAGGGATATAACCAACCACATAATCAGACACCACGGCAAAAAATCCATCAATTTCCTTTCGGGAATTAAAGGTCACGGCGGCGCAGAGCTGAGAATGAAAGGCTATAAACAGGCTCTTGAAGAAAACGGTATTCCCTTTGAGGAAAGCCGCATAGGCTACGGCGATTTCTGGACATACGGCGCAACTCAGTATGCAAAGGGGCTTATTGAATCGGGAAATATACCCGAGGCCATTGTCTGCGCCAACGACAGTATGGCTATCGCCGTATGCGACGTTTTTGCCAAAAACGGAATCAAAGTTCCCGAGGACGTCGTTGTAACAGGCTACGACGCCATTGACGAGGGAAAAATCCATATTCCGCAGATTGCCACCGCCTGCGCAAATAATTTCAAAATCGGCGCATCAGCTGTTCAGATAGCCGATAGTGTATTACATAACAAAAAAACCGAACGAGATACCTATATTAAAGGCAAGTTTATCCCGTCCCAAAGCTGCGGCTGCCGTGCGGTAAAAAGCAACGCCGCTCTTGCCGAGGCGAGAACATACGAAAATATGTGCTCTACAACCGCATTTTTCAAGGGCGCAAACGATATGGTGGACGAATTGTTCAGGTCGGTAGATGTGGATGAAATGCAGATAAAGCTTTGCAGCCATATTTACCTCATTGAGGGACTTGAGCGCTTTAATATCTATCTGTGTCAAAACTGGGATTCCCTTTATGATTCGGAAGAAGAAAAGATATGCGAACGGGGCTATCATGAAAAAATGAAGGTTATGTTTGATTTACATGATAACAGCATCTTTGATACAAATGAAGAAATAAATTCAAGGGATATGCTGCCGCAGCTTTTTGAGGAAAGCGAGGAGCCGCAGATTTATTTCCTGTCCCCTCTCAATTTCAGGGATCAGTGTTTCGGATATGCAGCCGCTTCCTTTGGCAGTAACAATTATGTAATCGACATCAGATACAGATATTGGCTGAAAAATATATGCAATACCCTTGAACATATCCGCTCACAGAAGCACCTGCAATGGGCAATGGCAAGACTGGACAAGATTTCCATTCTCGACCAGCTCACAGGCGTTTACAACCGCAGAGGCTATGAACGATACGTTTATTCCTATCTTGACAGCTGCAAAAAGGATAATCAGCAGCTGCTTATTATCCTTGCAGATCTTGACTGCCTTAAGACAATCAACGACCTTTACGGACACGGCGAGGGTGACAGCGCAATAAGAATTATTGCAAAGGCGTTCCAGAGCTGTTTTGTCAATGACGAAATCTGCGCCCGTATAGGCGGCGACGAGTTCATCATCGTTGGAAAAGGCACATACTCTCCCGAACAGGTGGAGGAGTTCAAAAAGGGCATTGAAAGCTATCTTGACAGATACAACAAGTCAAGCGGAAAGCCCTACGAGGTACACATAAGCATGGGTATTCTGTGCGGAGTTCCTACGCAGAACGATACAATCGAAGCTCTTTTCAATAAGGCTGACGCACTTATGTATGAAAACAAAAAGAAAAACAAGCTTCAGAGAAAAAAATAACAAGAGGATTTACCAATGCAGATCAAAAGCTTCAGCGACTTAGATTTTACAAGGATAGATGTTTTAAGAGAGCTTGGTAATATCGGTATGGGAAATGCCGCCTCTTCACTGGCTCAGATGCTGTCAAACAAGGTGGAAATGTCTGTTCCGAAGGCAGATTTGGTCGACAAAGGGGCTGCAGCGGACTATCTTCACAAGCTGCAAACCACTTCCCTTGGAATTATCCTCAATTTACAGGGCGATATTAACGGCTCAATTATACATATTCTGCGAAAATCCTTTGCTGAAAGAGTAATCAACTTCTTTTTCCCCACATCCATTGACCAAATAGAGGATATTGACGAAATGAGTATGTCTGTAATTTCCGAGGTGGGCAATATTACCTCCGCTTCATACGTCAACGCAATTGCGGCAATGACAGGGCTGTTTATCGATATTTCAACTCCGATTCAATGCCCCGACCTTGCGGAAGCAGTGCTTAATCCATCTTCCGCCAACAACAGCGCCGATTTCAGCGACAAGGTGCTGCTTATTGACAACTCCTTTTTCATCGACCGTGAGGAAATAAAAAGCAACCTCATTTTTTTGCCTGAGGTTGACTCTTTAAATCTGATTTTTGAGAAATTAGGGTTACAGTAATCTTCCCTGCCATGTGTCAAGCTGCGCCATTCGCTTGTCGATTGCGCCAAGCACCGCTAATTTATCTGCGCTCCACATTGGCGCAAGCAGCTTTTCCTTATCGCCGTCACCCGTTATGCGCTCAATGACTGTTTCGGGCGGAATAAGCTCAAGCTGATTTACAACGATTTCCACATACTGCTCCCTTGTGAGCAGCGGAAAATCGTTAAGCATTTCAGCAAGCCGTGTTCCCTTTATAACGTGGAGAGAGTGAATTTTCATCCCGTCAGGCTTTAGCCTGCCCACTTCTCTTGCGGTTTCAACCATCATTTTCCCCGTTTCAAAAGGCAAACCGTTGATTAAATGAACACAAATGCGAATATTCCTGCTTTTTAACAAAGAAAAAGCGTCCAAAAAATCGCCGAATGAGTAACATCTGTTGATTATTTCGGCGGTTTTCTTATGTACAGTCTGAAGTCCCAGCTCAACGGTAAGGCTTGTCCGCTCTGCAAGCTGCGACAGATAATCGGCAATTTCCTCGTTTATGCAGTCGGGACGGGTGCCAACAGAAATTCCCACAACGTACGGATTCAGAAGGACAGGCTCATATACCGACTTCAGCTTGTCAATACTTCCATAGGTGTTTGAGTGCGCCTGAAAATAGGCAATGACCTTTGCGGCGGGAGCTTTTCTATGAATACGCTGAATTTCAGCTTCAAGCTGTTCCTTTACCGAAAGTGCAGGCTTTGTGAAATAGCCGCTTCCGCCGTCGCAGTAAATACATCCGCCCATGCCCTTTGTGCCGTCAATATTGGGGCAGGAAAAGCCTGCGTCAATTACCGCTTTATAGATTTTTTCGCCGTAAACGGTGCGGTTATGGTAATTAAGCGTGTGATAGCGCTTGTTGTCGAGAGTATATTTAAACTGATTCATAAACAATCCTTCCATAACAGTTAATTACAGTATAACATTTTTCACCGAAAAAGGAAAGAGAAAATATGATACAAAATTTATGCAAGGTCTGCAAAAAATGCAGCGCCTGCCAGCTTTCGAATATGGACTACCAAAAGCAGCTTGAATACAAGCAGAAGGAAGTACAGAAGCTGCTGGACAAATTTGCTCCTGTCAATAAAATTATTGGAATGGACAATCCCTACAATTACCGCAACAAGGTTCAGTCCGTGTTCGTTATGACAAAGGGAAAGAAAACCATTTCGGGGGTTTATCAGTCCGCAAACCACGGCATTGCGGAAACGGACAGCTGCAATATAAACGACAGCCGTGCCAACGAAATCATCAAGGAAATCCGCCTGCTTATGAAAAGCTTTTCCCTGCTCCCCTACAATGATTACACGGGAAAGGGCTTCCTGCGCCACATTCTTATACGTCACGGACACAAAAGCGGTGAAATTATGGTAACGCTGGTGACGGGAACGCCTGTTTTTCCACGCAAAAATGATTTTATAAAGGCTTTGCTGAAGCAATGCCCCGACATTACCACCGTTGTAATGAATGTAAATCAAACTCCCGATAAAATGATGCTGGGCGATAATCAGAAAACTCTTTACGGAAACGGTTATATTGAAGACGAGCTTTGCGGCTGTAAGTTTCGCATTTCGCCCAAATCCTTCTATCAGGTTAATTCTGTTCAGACGGAAAAGCTTTACGGCAAAGCAATTGAAATGGCGGCTTTAAGCGGCAAGGAAAAGGTGGTTGACGCATACTGCGGCATTGGAACAATCGGACTTATCGCCTCCAGGAATGCCGCAAACGTTACAGGCGTCGAGCTTAACCGTGAGGCGGTCCGTGACGCAATTGAAAACTGCAAGCTGAACGGCATAAAAAACGCCTATTTTATCTGCGGTGACGCAGGAGATTTTATGGTGGAGCAGTCGCTGAAAGGCGCAAAAGCAGACGTGGTTTTTGTCGACCCGCCACGTGCAGGGTGCAGCAGGGATTTTCTCGTGTCGCTCCATAAGGTGAAGCCGAAAAAGATTGTGTATATTTCCTGCAATCCCGTTACGCTGGAGAGGGATTTAAGGTATCTGACAAGATTTTATGAGGTTAGGGAGATACAGCCGGTGGATATGTTTCCGCATACGAAGCATGTTGAGACGGTATGTTTATTGTCCAAACTCAAAAGTGACCAGCATATCGAAGTTGAGCTTAAAACAGACGAGCTTGATTTAACCTCCGCCGAGAGCAAGGCTACCTATGATGAAATCAAAGCTTATGTCAAGGAACATACGGGCTTGACTGTATCTTCCCTTTATATCGCTCAGGTGAAGCAAAAGTACGGTCTTGAAAAGCGTGAGAATTACAATAAGGCGAAGTCTAAGGATTCCAGACAGCCAAGATGTACTAAGGAGAAGGAAGAGGCTATTGTTGGGGCTTTGAGGTTTTTTAAGATGATTGAATAGATATAACCGCCTGCAAGGTATTTCAACCCTACAGGCGGTTTCTATTTTTGAGTATTTAATTCTGCCGATATAAAACAGTCTTAACCAAGCTCAAAGGTCTGACCACAGACAGTAATAGATGTAATATCCGACGGAGCTATAGGCTGCGCAAAAATTCCTACCTCGCCCTGACCGCCGTCATCATTCCATATCAGACCCTCGCCAAAAACTGTCTGAACAGAGCTGTCGCCTGCATTTATGCTTGTTGTTAAATTATAGCAGTCGCCTTTTGTAAAGCCTGATGTGTCCGCTTCAAAATATAAGCGATAGGTTAATGGCGACGCGCTGAAATACTTTAACGTACTGTCCTGCTTATCGCCTAACCACTGCTTATTATGTTCATCTGCGGAAAGGTCCAACGGCTTATTTATTTCCCATAAGGTTGATTCGAATATAGGAAAATCAATAGGAATTTCAACAGTCAGACCGTTTTCACCGAAGGAAAGCTCCTCATAGTCCGTGCAGAGCTGTTCGTCCTTTTCTGAACGACTTGGTATATATCTGCGAATGCTTATGAAATCCAATGTCATGGTCTTACCGTCCCATGTGTATTCGTTGAATAGCTTAGGCATTGTATAACAATGCAGGACATTTCCTTCCTTTGATATTACACCATGGCTGAAGGAACACGCCATACCGAGCTCGGGCTGTTCATCAAGCGCTTTATCAATCGCCTCGGGAATCACAACAGGCTCCCATGCCGTCCAGCCTTCTTTTGGCGAATAGTTGAAATCGCTGTCAAAAATAATGTCATACAGGACATAAGCTGCAAAGCTGTCTGCACATACTCCTTTAATATTCAGCTTGAAATTGTCAAAGCTGTACCAGAGGTCAAGCTCCTTTCCTCCCGAAAGATAATCGAAGGTTTCTCCGAGTGCAGCATTCGCTCCCGCTTCAATGGGTGCAGCCTCCGAAGGCTTCTTCTCTGCTTCCTCCGAGGAATAAACACTTACATAATGTGAACCATTATTATCTGCTATAACCTTGGCTGCCTGATTAAACGCCGGATTAAAGCTCCATCCCGTAGCTGCTCCTACGGTTACCGTACCTGCAACAACAGCCGTCGCCGCAGCAATTATAATTACGCTCATACGGTTCATTCTGCGTTTACTATTATTGTTCTTATCCATTTTATCCGCCCTTTCAATAACGTGTCTTACGATAGCTTCATTTTTTGTCGGGGGAGTTATTTCAGAAAAGCTATCTCTGAGCTTCTTATCAATACTCATAAAAGTCCTCCTTTTCCAAAATCTTTTTCAGCTGCTGTCTTGCCCTTGTCAGCCGAGAGGTTACTGTAGTTGTTTTCTCGCCTAAAGCTTCGGCAATCTGCTTTACTGACATATCCTCATAGTAGAACATATACAGCACCGTCCGGGATTTCGGCTTCAGCTTCATTACCACAGGAAGAATACTTTCCGAGCCGCTGAAGCATTTATCCTCCGAGGGAATTTCAGCTGCCTCGTCAAGGGATACAGTCGCCCGATATTTAAGCGAACGAAACAGATTTTTGCATTTGTTGACTGTAACTTGAATCAGCCATGCCTTAACGTGCTCGTCCCTGACAAATTCCACATTGGACGTGTAAAGTGCAAGGAAAGTATCCTGCATTATATCATCAGCGTCTGCTGAATTGTGAAGATAGCAGTATGCCACTCCATACACCGTGCGGCTGAATTTCTCTACCAGCCGCGTCAGTTCCTTTTCATTCATTTTACTCCTCCGTCTTGAAAGGCCTTTCATATATAATACACCCGGCAGGTGGATTTTGTCACGTTTTTTCAAAATGATTTCCTGAAATAAGATTGAAAAAAGCATTAAAGTATGATAAAATTTTTCTAAAACCGTTACCTGTACCGTACTTTTTTCGTCTGTATAGGTGAAAAGACATTAAAGAGGTGCGCTATGGAAGACAATAATATAATAGAGCTTTACTGGAAAAGAGATGAAAGGGCAATAAAGGAGAGCAGCACGAAATACTCCGCTTATTGCAGCACTATTGCCGACAACATTCTGCACTCTATAGAGGACACCGAGGAATGTGTAAACGAGACATGGTTTCGTGCGTGGAATACCATTCCTCCCGATAAGCCTAATCGATTGGCGGTATTTTTCGGCAGGATTACCCGAAATCTCGCCATAGACAGATACCGCAGGAATAATGCACAAAAATACAGAAGTGGGCAGGTAGCCTTATGCCTTGATGAGCTGGGGGAATGTATCGGCGAAGATAGTAAGGTGACGGACAAGCTTGCGCTAAGAGAGCTTATCAACTCCTTTTTAGGCGATCTCTCCGACAAAAACAGAAGCATTTTTCTCCTGCGTTACTGGTACTTAATGCCCATAGCCGAGATAGCGAAAAGAAACGATATGTCGGAAGGGGCAGTAAAAATGATATTACAGCGTGTACGCAACAAGCTGAGAGATTATTTAGCAAAGGAAGGTGTAGGTATATGAATAATAAGGATACTCTCCTTGATGTAATCGGCGATACCGACGAGAAGCTAATTCCCGAACTCACTGAAAAGTCGAAAAGGAAAAGTGTTGTAAAATGGGCTGCTCTTGGCGGTGCTCTGACTGCGGCAGCTATCGCCTGCGTTATATTTTTACCTAAGGGCAGCAACAGCGAAAATATACCTACAATGCCGTCAGATACAGGCAGGAGTAATGTTATGCTCCTTGCAGCAGCGGTATATCCCGAAATACCCGAATATCCCGATGAAACTGCATATGAAGATTGGGAAGAATATGAATCGGTTTATGATGCATGGAATGACGCAAGATTTGCACTAAGAAATCAGCCCGAGGGTTATAAAGACGGCTTTGACAGCTTTTTTATTGACAGTACAAAAGCATTTTTGACTAATACCGATAACAAAAACAAGGTCTATTCCCCTCTTAGTCTATATATGGCATTGGGTATGTCTGCGGAAATTACGCAGGGAGATACACGAAGGCAGATACTCGATGTGCTCAATCAAGGAG
>JBJERI010000161.1:0-10264 GCA_051882195.1 Ruminiclostridium sp.
ATAAAAGAAAGGAAAGCAAAATGAAGTTTATCCACATTTCTGACCTGCACCTTGGAAAGCGTGTAAACGAGTTTTCAATGCTTGACGACCAGCAGTACATACTTGAACAGATCAAAGCCGCCATAACAGAGCAAAAGCCCGACGGAGTGCTTATTGCCGGGGACGTGTACGATAAGCCTGTTCCGCCCGTTGAAGCGGTTAATATGTTTGACGAATTTCTGACCTTTATCTGCAAAGCGGATATTCCCGTTTACATAATCAGCGGAAATCACGACAGTGCAGAGCGGCTTTCCTTTGGCTCGAAGCTTATACGGAAAAGCGGAGTGTTCCTTGCAAAAGCCTTTGACGGAAGTACGGAAAAATTCACTCTGACGGACGAATACGGCAATGTGAACATCTATCTTCTGCCCTTTGTAAAGCCCGTTATCGTCCGCCATTATTACGGCGATGAAAATATCGTAACCTACACTGACGCAGTGAAAGCAGTTATTGACAGAATGAACGTTGATACAAGGGAAAGAAATATTATTGTTGCTCACCAGTTTGTAACGGGGGCTGAAAGGTGCAAATCAGAGGAGGTTTCCGTAGGCGGACTTGACAACGTTGACGGAAGCGTTTTTGCGCCCTTTGATTATACGGCGCTGGGTCATATTCACGGACCGCAGAATGTGGGCGAAAAAATCCGCTACTGCGGCTCGCCGCTGAAATACTCCTTCTCCGAGGAAAACCATAAGAAAAGCATAACCATAGTTGAGCTTCTCGAAAAAGGCAGTGTGCAGATTGATACGATTCCCTTAAAGCCCCTCCACGAAATGAAAACAATTACCGACTCATATGAGAATATGGACAATATGCCTCCCTCTGAGGATTACTTACGCATTATCCTCACCGACAGCGCAAGGATTCCCAATGCACAAAATAAGCTTGGGCTTAAATTCCACAACATTATGACCTTGGAATACCTTAGCACATTCAGAGCCGCAGACAGCGAAAAAGCCCCGAGAGAGGACATAAAAAGCCTGTCCCCCATTGAGATACTGGAGGATTTTTTCCATAAGCGCAAGGGGGAATTTATGACGGCGGAGCAAAGACAGTACGCCGAGGGACTTATTGAGGAAATCTGGAACGGAAAGGGCGGTGCGGAATGAAACCTGTATATCTTTCAATGGAGGGCTTCGGCCCTTACAAAAACAAGACGGAAATAGATTTCACAAGGCTTGGGGACAAGGGAATATACCTTATCACAGGGGACACAGGCGCAGGGAAAACCACTATTTTTGACGCCATAACCTACGCTCTTTACAACGAAACAAGCGGTAACGGAAGAGATCCCGATATGATGTACAGCAAGTACCTTTCGGACAATGAGCCGTCAACAGTGGAGTTTGTCTTTTTATACAGGGACAAGCAGTACAAGATAACCCGCACAATCAAGCCGGGCAAATCCACTGTGAAAAAATCCGCCGCAATGGAAATGCCCGACGGTACGCTTATCGAGGGAGCAAGCAATGTTACCGATAAATGCGAGGAAATTCTGGGTATAAAAAGGGAACAGTTTACTCAGATTGCAATGATCGCACAAGGGGATTTTCTTAAGCTGATAAGGGCAAAGTCGGACGAAAGACGCAAAATTTTCAGCGACATTTTTAACACAGGAAATTACACTTCCCTTGAAGAACGGATAAAAGCCGACGCTTCCGCCGTTCAGAGGGATTACGAGGATATTTGTGAAAAAATAACCGCCGCTTTCGGAAACTCGGTCTGCGGCGAAAATGAATGTCTTGGAGAGCTTGAAAGCTTGAAAGCACAGAGCTGCACATATATTGTAAAAAACGGAAAATCACTTCTTGATAAAATAATACGTCTTGACGAGGACGGAAAGGCAGCTGACGAGGAAAAGAAAAGCAGCCTTAACAGCCGCCGTGATTTGCTTAACGCATTAAAGGAACGGGCAGAAAGCTCAAAAAACAACCGTCTTGCCGCAGAAAAAGCAAGGAAAATTGCTGACGAAAACCGGCCTCTCCTTAAAGAAAGGGAGAATAATTATCTTCTGTTACAGCAGGATACGCAGCGTGATGAGCTGACAAAGCAGATCACCCTTGAAAAGGACAGGCTAAGCGAATACGACGAATATAACCGTCTTTTAGGTGAAGCGGGGGCAAAGGAAAAAGCCCTTGCCAACCTTGAAAAAAAGCTTGCACTTGCTGAAAAGCAGGCACTTTCCCACGAGGAAAAGCTAAGGCTGTCAAAGGAAAAGCTGCTTGAACTTAAAGACGCCGAAAAGGAACATACGGAGATAAAGGCCGAATACAACAGGCTTTGCGAGGAAAACCACCGCCTTGAAGCGCTGAAAAAAAGCAAAACCGATTTTCACAAGCTTGAAAAGGACTTAAAAAAAGCGCAGTCGGAATATATGGCTCTCTCCGAAAAAAGCAATGCGGCAGACCATATATTCAAATCTCTTCAAAAGGCTTTTCTTGACGAACAGGCGGGAATTCTCGCAAAAAGCCTTAAGGACGGGGAAAAATGCCCTGTCTGCGGCTCAACGTCCCACCCCTTTCCTGCCGTGCTTACCGAAAACGCTCCCGATGAAAAGGCGGTTAAGGACGCCGAAACCAACGCAAAAACCGCCTCTGAATTGACGGAAGCCGCAAGCAGGAGCGCCTCCTCTCTTAAGGGAAAGCTTGAAGAAAAAAAAGAAAACCTGCTTAAAGAAGCAAAGGAGTTTTTCGGCACAGCGGAAATCGGGCTTATAGATGAACAGCTTGAAAAAGCAGAAGCCGATTATGCCGCAAAAATCGCCGCTTCCGAAGCAAAGCTTGAAGAGGCGGGGGAAAAGGCGGAGCAGAAAAAACTTCTTGAAGCAAGTCAGCCCCAGCTTGAGGAAAATCTCCGTCTGTCCGCCGAAAACAAAAACGCTCTTTCCCTTTCCATTGCCGCCGCAAGGGCTGAATGTGACAATGCAAAAGCCGCCGCCAAAAACTGCGGCGCAAACCTGAAATACAGCAGCCTTGCGGAAGCGAAAGAAAGCATTTCCAATAAGGAAAACCGGCTTGCGGAGCTTAACAGACAGCTTGACAATGCAAAAACCGACTTCGAAAGCTTACGCACTCTTATTGAGGAAAACCTCACCAAAGCAAAAGCCTATGAGGAAAGCGTAAACCCCGATGACGAGAAAAAGGGCGAAAACGCCGCAGCTGAGCTTGAAAAGCTGAACGGCGAAATAAGCGCCCTTGAAGAAAGCATACAGCTTGCCGCCGTAAGAATAAGCGGAAACAAAACCGTTTCAAAGCAGCTTGAGGAATATTCAAGGGCATTTGAAAAAATCAGCCAAAGGCTGAAAATCGTTCAGCCCCTTGCAGATGTAGTCTGCGGAAAAATCGACGGGGAAACAAAAATACGCTTTGAAACCTACATTCTTTCGGGATACCTTGACCGTATTCTTGTTCACGCCTCTTCACGGCTTTCCCGAATGACGGACGGACAATACACTCTTGAACGCAGAACCGCCGATTCCAACCGCAAAAGCCAGCAGGGACTTGACATTGACGTGTACGACCGCAAAACAGGCTCCTCAAGACCCGTTCATTCCCTTTCGGGAGGGGAATCCTTTATGGCGTCATTGTCAATGGCTTTAGGGCTTTCGGACGAAATCCAGCAAAGCGCAGGGGGAATAAAGCTTGACACCATGTTCATTGACGAGGGCTTCGGCTCACTGAGCGACGAGGCGCTGAACAACGCCATAGACGTGCTGAACGACCTTTCCGATGGCTGTAAATCAATCGGCATAATCTCTCACGTTGAATCCCTCAAAACCCGAATTGACAAGCAGATTTCCGTTACAAAATCAACCGCAGGCGGCAGCTCGGTGAAGCTTATTGTATAAGCGTTTTGCAAAAGCAGAAAACCTTCCGAATAAGCCATAGTCTGAATTTCTATGAGAATATGAACATTGCAAGGCTTTGCTAATATGCTCATATTGACAGAAAAAATATGCGGTAGTAAAATAAAATCAAACGCTAACAAAAAGGAGCTTGCCAATGATTTATAACGATATTGCCGACCTTGTGGCTTATGGTATTGAATGTGGACTTGTTAAGCCCATTGACAGAGTTTACACCATTAACAGACTGCTTGAAATATTACGGCTTGACGATTACGAGGAAAGGGAATCGGATAAAAGCAGACCTCTTCCCGAAATTCTTGACAGTATCTGCGCCTATGCCTTTGAAAAGGGCTTGACAGAGGGCGACAGCGTTGCTTACCGTGATTTGTTCGATACAAAAATTATGGGCGCTCTTACTCCGCCTACAAGCGTTGTTGCACATAAATTTGAGCGGCTTTACAATACCGATAAAAAGGCGGCAACCAATTATTTCTACAAATTCAGCGGCGATACCAACTACATAAGGCGGGACCGCATTGCAAAGGACATAAAGTGGCTTTCCCAAACGGAATACGGCAAGCTTGAAATTACAATCAACCTTTCCAAGCCCGAAAAAGACCCAAAGGCAATTGCCGCCGCAAAAGCCGCAAAGCAGAGCGGATATCCCAAATGCCAGCTTTGCTATGAAAACGAGGGCTACCCGGGCCGCCTTAACCACCCCGCAAGACAAAATCACCGCATAATGCCCATAAAAATCTGCGGTGAGGAATGGGGCTTCCAGTATTCGCCCTACGTTTATTACAACGAGCACTGCATTGTTTTCAACAAGAAGCATATTCCTATGAAAATAGACAGAGCCGTTTTTGGAAAGCTGTTTGATTTTGTAAGACAGTTCCCCCATTATATCGTAGGCTCAAACGCAGATTTGCCTATTGTAGGCGGCTCAATTCTGGCTCACGAGCATTTCCAGGGCGGAAATTATATTTTCCCAATGGCGGTTGCTCCCGACGAAAAGGAAATAAGCTTCAAGGGCTTTGAGGATATTGACAGCGCCATTGTGAAATGGCCTATGTCAGTTATCCGCCTTACCTCCGCTGACAGCGAGCGACTTACGGAGCTTGCGGACAAAATCCTTACAAAATGGAGAGCTTACACCGACGAGGACGCATTTATTTTTGCGGAAACAAAGGGCGAGCCACACAACACCATAACCCCTATTGCGAGAATGGCGGAGGGCAAATTCCAGCTTGACCTTGTTCTCCGCAACAACATTACCACCGACGAGCACCCTCTGGGAGTTTATCACCCCCACGCCGAGCTGCACCATATCAAAAAGGAAAATATCGGTCTAATTGAGGTTATGGGAGTGGCAATTCTTCCTGCAAGACTGAAAAACGAAATTGCTCTTTTGGCAGATTATCTTGCACAGGGCAAAAACGTAAGGGAAAATCCCGAAATCGAAAAGCACGCAGACTGGGCGGAGGAGCTTTTGAAAAGATACAGCTTTACCGCTGAAAACGCCGAAGAGATTCTGAAAAAGGAAATAGGAATTGTGTTCGGAAAGGTCCTTGAGGACGCTGGAGTTTACAAGTGCAATCCCGATGGAAGAAAGGCTTTCGACAGGTTTATAGAAGCTGTAAACAGTTGATTTATGCAAAATAACCAAGGCAACACCGCACAAAGACCATTTATTGAATTTTGCGCGTATCTTGCTTGCATATTTTCCGTCATATCGCACAAAAACTCCTTGACGGGCGCCAGCCCGCCTGCGTCGTTTTTGTACAATCTAACGAAAAATCTGACGGCGCAATATACGCACAATCTTTGTGCGGTATTGCCTTAAGAGCCGCATTTGATACGGCTCTTTTTTGTGTACTTGTTAAAAAGGTGTAATAATTTAACGAAACTTTCTTTGTGCTTATTGCATTGCCCTTTAATATATGATAAGATTTACAGAGTATGAAAAGGGGTGATTTTATGGCAAGGGCGCACAGCGATATGACGGTAGGAAGTCCGCTTAAGCTTATACTGGTTTTCGCATTTCCTATCCTTATAGGAAACATTTTTCAGCAGCTTTACAACGTGGTTGACACCGCCGTAATAGGCAATGTCCTCGGAGATAACTCCCTTGCGGCAATCGGCGCAACCTCTGCTATATACAGCCTGATAATAGGCTTTGCAAACGGGGCTTCAAATGGCTTTGCGGTGGTCCTTGCAAGATTTTTCGGCAGAAAGGCTTACGAGGATATGAGCAGGACTGTCTGCCTTACGGTAGTGCTTACCTTTGGGATTTCCCTTGTGCTTACCGCCGCAAGTCTGTTAGGTATAAGACCCCTCCTTGAATTTTTGCAGACCCCTCCCGAAATTATCGACGACGCCGCACAGTACCTTATAATAATACTGTCCTTTTCCATTATTACAATGCTGTACAATATGATGGCGGCATTGCTTAGGGCAATAGGCAACAGCACCGCTCCTCTCATATTCCTTGTGGCGGCTACCATTGTGAATATAGGCGCAGACCTTGCCTTTGTCCCCACAATGGGAATTGCGGGAGCGGCTTACGCAACGGTTATTGCACAGGCGGTTTCGGTAGTACTTTGTCTTGTGTATATAATCAAGAAATGCCCCTTGCTCCATTTCAAAAAGAAATATCTTGTGTGGGACAGATACCTGCTTTCAGACCTTACCTCCTCCGCCCTTTCAATGGGACTTATGTACGCAATTGTGTCCGTTGGTTCGGTTGCGCTTCAGGGCGCAGTAAACAGCTTTGGCTCAACCACCATTGCGGCTCACACGGCGGCAAGAAAAATAGACGATATTTTTATGCTGACCCTTGGCACAATAAGCGCCGCTTCCTCCACCTTTGCAAGTCAGAATTACGGCGCAGGAAAGTATGACCGAGTAAAAAAGGGCATTGTCACCTCAATTCTAATTGCCTTTGTATGGTCGGCATTTTCGGTTATTGTGGTATTCCTTGGCTGTGACTTTATGGTGTCTGCCCTTACCGGCTCAACGGATACCGAGCTGCTTGAAACGGCGGCGCTTTACATCAAAATCAACATTCCATTTTTCTTTATGCTGTCAATTCTCCTTGTACTGCGCTCCAGTCTTCAGGGAATAGGCAGAAAAATTGTTCCCCTTTGCGCCAGCGGAATGGAGCTTATCGGCAAATTTGTGGCGGTAGGCTTTATTGCTCCTGCTCTTGGCTATTTCGGCGTGTGCATTACCGAGCCGATTATATGGACTGTGTGTATGGCAATGGTGGGAGTGGATTTCCTGTTTTTCATAAGAAAAACAAAGGAATTGCCCCAAAACGGTTGATTTAAGCAATATTATATGATATAATCTATACCATACTTTACATATAGAGAGGTTTACTTATGGAATTTCCGGCAGATGAAAAATACGTCAAGGTTCACGGAAGAACTCTTGTTATTGACGGCGTAAGATACATAAACTATTCCGCCTCGGGGGTTGAATTTACATTTACGGGAACAAAGGCGGAGGCTGTTCTCACCTCGGATTTCAAGTACGAGGACTGGAGCAAATATCAGTTTGTTGCAAGAGCGGCGGTGCTTGTAAACGGAGAAATTACACAGCGCTTTATGCTTACGGACAGCGAAAAGACCTATACTCTTTTTGAAAGCGAAACGCCTCAGACGGTTACAATCAGGCTTGTTAAAATGTCCGAGGCTGCATTCGGCAAAATCGGCATAAAAAAGCTTATTGTTAATGGAACAACTCCTGTTCCTCCCCCGAAAAAACAGCGCAGAATAGAATTTGACGGGGACTCAATCACCTGCGGCTACGGCATTGAGGGCGTTTACAATGTTGATGAATTCTGCACCGAACAGGAAAATCCCCTTATAAATTATGCGGGGATATTGACAAGAGAGCTGGACGCTGACGCAAACTACGTTTCATGGAGCGGAATAGGCGTTATTTCACGCTGGGTTCCCGAAACAGAGGACAAGCCTCTTGACGACTGGCTTTTCCCTATGATTTACCCTTGTACCGACGCAGGCTACAGCAACGATATTAAGCAAGAGCCATTTGAACAGTGGGATTTCAGCCGCTTTCAGCCTGATGTTGTGGTACTTTTCCTCGGCACAAACGACCTGAGCTATACGAGGCACGTTGAGGAAAGAGTAAACCATTTCGGCACGGAATACGGCAAGCTGCTTGACTTCATTATGGAGAAAAATCCCACCGCCCACATTTTCTGCACACTGGGAGTTATGGGGCAGGATCTTTGCGAGGAAATTGAAAAGCAGGTTGCGCTTAAAAACAGCGACCGTGTTCATTACGTTGAGCTTGAAGTGCAGAAGGACGAGGACGGAATAGGCACTGACTGGCACCCAAGCGAGAAATCACACCAGAAGGTTGCCGCAAAGCTTAAGGCGGAAATTTGCAGGGTTATGAACTGGTAATATAGCTAAAGCAACAGCCCGTGAGAAATAAATCACGGGCTGTTTTTGCTATGCAATTTACTTTATCATTGCAAGAATATCTGCTTTGGGTCTTACTCCCACGGAGGTTGCCTCGATTTTGCCGTTTTTCACAACAACAAGGGTTGGAATACTTGAAATGCCGAACCTTGCAGCAAGCTCGTTTTCGTCGTCAACGTTAATTTTGCCCACCTTTATTTCGGGAGTTTCCTCTGCAATCTCGTCAACAACAGGAGAAAGCATTTTGCACGGACCACACCAGCTTGCCCAGAAGTCAAGCAAAACCGTCTTTTCGGACTTCATAACTTCAGCGTCAAAATTTTCGGCTGTAATTGTAATAACTGACATTTTTATTCTCCTTTTCTGTATTTTCGGAAAAGCCGCCTTTTCCTTTATTAGTATAACACAAAATTCGATAAATGTACAGTATTTTAGTATAGTTTTTATAAAATTTATGTGATAGTCTGTTTTTCCGCATAAAATTGCCCCTTGGGAGAAAAATAAAACTGAATTTCCAAAACGAAAGGTTGATTTTATGAAAATTGCGGTAATTTACTGGAGCGGGACTGGCAACACGGAGCAAATGGCAAAGGCGGTTGCAGAGGGAGCAGGAGCGGAGCTTTTCAGCGTTTCTGATTTCAACGGGGACATTGAGGAGTACGACAGACTGGCTTTCGGCTGTCCCGCAATGGGAGCGGAGGAATTAGAGGAAACCGAGTTTGAGCCATTTTTCGCCTCCATTGAACACAAGCTGAAGGGAAAAACCATTGCCCTTTTCGGCTCCTACGGCTGGGGCGGCGGTGAATGGATAAACGGCTGGAAGGAGCGGGCTGAAAATAACGGCGCTGTTGTTCTTGGAGAGGGAGTTGTTTCTCTTGAAGCACCCGACGAGGAAGTGCTTGACAAGTGCAGAAAGTTAGGAGAGGAGCTTGCAAGATAGTGTTTTAAAAAACACGAGTTGAAAATTGACATACCGGGTCATTATTGGTATAATCTAATTGAAAACTCTGTCTACGGAGCGTAGAAAACTCAATATCTACGCTCCGTTTGTTTTAATTCTGCCGCAAATCCGCTAATCATTGTTAGAAAATAGAGCCTATCCCCTTTCATTTGACAATACATAAGCATTGTGCTATTATTTTCAAAAAGGAGGCATTTATGGGACTGATACACATTTACTGCGGCGACGGAAAGGGCAAAACCACAGCCGCCATAGGTCTTGGAATAAGAGCCGCAGGGAGCGGAATGAGGGTGCATATTATCCAGCTGCTTAAAGGCAGCGAAACCTCCGAGCTTGATTCGCTTAAGCTGATACCCAATATAACGGTGGAGCGCTGCAAAAGGGATTACGGCTTTACCTTCAATATGTCCGAGGAGGACAAAAAAGCCCAGACCGCCGAGCACAACCAAATGCTGCTTAACGGAGAAAGGCTTATGCAAAGGGGAGAAACCGACCTGCTGATTATAGACGAATTCTGTGCCGCTTACGAATACGGGTATATTGACAAAAGCCTTGCGGACAGAATCGTGCTTAACAAGCCCGAAAAGGCTGAACTTGTGCTGACAGGGCGAAATCCCGCACAGAAGTTTATTGACGCCGCCCATTATGTCAGCGAAATAAAGGCGGTTAAGCACCCGTATGAAAGCGGAATTAACGCACGAAAAGGAATAGAATACTAATACTAATAACCATTTAAACTCAGGAAATCTTTGCCGAAATTCGGCACCGCTATCGTCGTCAAAGAAACTTGGCGTACATACAGTACGCCTGCGTTTCTTTTCCTCGATATCGATACCGTCTTTCTGCAAATCTTTTCCTTCATTCAAACGGTTATTAGTATAAAAAATACCCTCTGTATATTGCTATACAGAGGGTCAGTCTGTCCAAAAACCCCATATTCCACACGGAATATGGGGTCAATTTTTC
>JBJERI010000162.1:0-10187 GCA_051882195.1 Ruminiclostridium sp.
GAAAAATCAGCGGTTTTTGAAAGATTATGTAATTAAATTACTTTCTCTTCTTAGAAACGATAACTGCGCCTGTTGCAACGATTGCAAGACCAGCAACTGCAGCTACGCCTTCAACGCCTGTGTCAGGAGTTGTCTTGTCGCCTGTTGTTGTAGTTGTTGTGTCTGTTGTTGTATCAGCAGTTGTGTCAGCTGTTGTGTCGTCTGTAGCTGCATCGTCTGTAGCTGTGTCATCAGCAGCAGTGTCATCAGCAGCTGTATCATCAGCAGCAGCGTCGTTAGAAGCACCGGATGTTACGTTGCCAAGACCGTCAAATGCGATTACAACATTGCCGGAAGCGTCGTAGCAGTTTAATTCAAGAACTTCAAGGTCAATGAAAGAGTTGCCCCATTCCTGGAAAGCAATCTGGCAGCAGCCTGCGCCTGTTACGAATCTGTATTCCTCAGGAACGTCCCAAGCAATTGACCAAACGCCGTTGCCTTCTTCTTCAAGAACGCCTGCCTGTGCTGTATCCTGTGAATCGCCAATGCCCCAGAACTGTAAGGAGTTCCAGTTTCTTGACATATCGTCGCCTAAGTCGCCGCCGTTGCAGCTCATTACGATACCGCCGCCGTAACCGCCGTCAAGAGCTGAATCGAATGTAGCTTCGTCATACTCGTGTGGTGTTACCTTGAATTCGATCTTTGTGATTGATTCAACGTCAATGCCGTAATCTGTTGCGGGCTTGTTTTCAGCTTCGTTACCTACGTTGAAAACCTGTACCAGCCACATACCTGTACCGATAGATGTACCGGAAGCAACTCCTTCAGGAACGTAGAGTGTTGCAGAAGCTGCAACTGACATAGATGCAACTGCTACTGCAGAAGCAAGAGCGCCTGTTAATACTTTTCTTAACTTCATTGGAAATATCCTCCTCGATTTGTTTTCTTTGTCCGAAAACTGATTATACATTTTGTGATTTGCTCACAATATGTCTATCTTGATTTTAACATTTTCCATATATATTAGTCAATGTACATTTTGACTAAAGTTTTCCTCGATTTTTGGTTATTATACTTAATTTACTTAACATAAATCAGTTATTAGTTACTTTATTTTAAGTTTAGCTTATTTATGCTCGGGCTTTCTGCCTGTAATGAACTCGATTGCCCTGTCAACAGAGGTGCGAACATGCTCGTATTCGGGAGTGTGCAGCTTACCTGCGTTGCGGTAATCAAAGCTGTTGCAGAAGGTGTTAACGTCCTCGTTAAGCTGCGCCATATAGTCGGAAATAAGCTTGTCAAGGTCCTTTACAAAGCTGTTGAGATCACCCTTTGTCAGCTTGGTGTTTGCCTTTGAAAGCAGCAGGTTGTAGTTGGGTATGCAGATATACTCCTTCTCTCTGAAAAGCCTGCGGAAGCTCTCGTCCTTCTGATACATTGTGAACAGGGTTTCAAGGGTATGGTCAACGCCCCAGTCAACCTTGCTGCACACAAAGCAGGTGCCCTCAATTTCGCTTGCCTTTTTCGCCTTTGCGCCCTTTGAGAAGAAAATGTTCTTTTTCTCGAAAATCTCGCTGCGGAGCGTTTCAAGGTGAGTGTTCAGCATTAAACCAAGGGAAAGGCGGTTGTTTTGCTGAAGCAGCATTTCAAAGTGAGTGTGGCAGAAACCAAGCTTGTTGGTTTCAATGCGAACATCGGGCTCCATCATAGCAGCGCCCATTATGTACTCGCAGATATGCTCCTCAATGGTGTTTCTCATGCGGCAGATTGGACAGCCGCACTGAGGCTCGAAAACCTCGTTAATGGGGATAGTAAGTATGCTTTCTCTCATTGTGATAATTCCTTTTCATAATATTTTCACGAAACGGTTATTGAATTTATAACTAAATTGTATTATAATTAAGAAAAATATGCAAGAGGTTTTTAAAAAATAATGAACTTTTTTATTGAAAATCCCAATTTCGATATTAAGCAGACCTTTCTCTGCGGACAATGCTTTCGCTGGAGGGAATGTGAAAACGGCGAATTTGAGGGAATTGCAGGCGGAAAATATCTGCGGACAAGTCAGCGTGACAATGGCGTTGAGCTGATTGACATTGATGAAAAGGACATTCCCTATTGGGAAAACTATTTCGATACGGCAACGGACTACGGCGCTGTAATAAACCGTCTTTCCCAGGACAAAATACTTTGTGAGGCGGCAAAAAATGCAAGCGGAATACGCATTTTAAAGCAGGATCCCTTTGAAACCCTCATAAGCTTCATAATCTCACAGAACAACAATATTCCCCGGATTATGGGAATAATCTCACGGCTTTGCGAAAGCTTCGGAGAGCCTCTTGAAAAGGGCTTTGCGTTTCCCACAGCCGAAAAGCTTGCTTCCCTTGAAGAAAGCGACCTTGCGCCCTTACGGGCAGGCTTCAGGGCAAGATACATAATCGACGGAGCGAGAAAGGTTATGAACGGCACCGTTGATTTTGCCGCCATTGACAAAATGTCCTACGAGGACGGCAAGACCGCCTTAAAGCAGATCGTAGGCGTTGGGGACAAGGTGGCGGACTGCGTTCTGCTTTTTTCATTCCACAAGCTTGACGCATTTCCCAAGGACGTGTGGATAAAGCGAATCCTCGCCGAATTTTACCCCGACGGACTTCCCTCCTGCATAGGCGAATACGGCGGTATCGCCCAGCAATATCTCTTTGATTATGCCCGCAGAAGCGGCAAATTTGATAAAAAGTGAAAGGATAATAATTATGTATTGTGGTAACTGCGGTTTTCCGCTTTCCGATGACGCAATTTTCTGCACAAGATGCGGCACAAGGCTTCGTCCCTCTGCCCCTGTGCAGCCTGTAAATGAGCCAATCGCTCCTGTTGAGCAAGCCCCTGTTGCCGAACAGACAGCAGCCGTTGAGCAAGCGCCTGTTAATGAACAGCCCGAGCCTGTTCTTAAGCAAACCAACGCAAACGAACAGCCCTTTGCTCCCGAACAGCAGACAATGACCGCTGAACAGACGGAACAGCCTGCCGCTCCCGAAAAGCAGCCCGAAAAGGAGTTTTTCGGCAAGGGAGCATTTGCGTTCTGCCTTGTTGTTATAGCAATTCTTGCCATTGCCTGCGGCATTTTCGCAGGACTTTATTTCGGCGGCGCAGGCAAGCCTGCGGCAGGTGCAGTGGCAAGAGATAACATCATCAGAGATTATTTTGACGATAACTACGAAGGCGGATTTATAGAGTGGTAAACATAGGAAACGAATGGGACGAGCTGCTGGCTGACGAGTTCAAAAAGCCTTATTATCTTCAGCTCCGTGAATTTCTCAAAAGCGAATACAGAAATTACGATATTTACCCCGATATGCACGATATTTTCAATGCGCTGAAATATGCTGATTACAGCCAAATAAAGGTGGTAATTATCGGGCAGGACCCCTATCACGAGCCGGGGCAGGCTCACGGACTAAGCTTTTCGGTAAAGCGGGGAGTCGAGCCGCCGCCCTCCTTAAAGAACATCTACAAGGAGATTAACAGCGACCTTGGCTTGCCCATACCCCGTTGGGGCGAGCTTACCTGCTGGGCAAAGCAGGGCGTGCTGCTGATGAACGCAGTGCTTACCGTCCGCAGAGGTCAGGCAAACAGCCACAGAGGAAAGGGCTGGGAATATTTCACCGACAGGGTTATTTCCCTGCTTAATGAGCGTGAAAAGCCTATTGTATTCCTGCTGTGGGGCGGAAACGCAAAGCAGAAAATCCCCCTCATAACCAATCCCAACCACCTGATACTTACCTCCGCTCACCCAAGCCCCTTGTCGGCTTACAACGGCTTTTTCGGGTGCAGACACTTCTCAAAGTGCAACGAGTTTCTCACGGCTCACGGGGAAATGGCTGTTGACTGGACGGTGGAATAAGGCAATAAGTACATAACAAAAATACCCCCGTTGCAAAACGGGGGTAACAGTTTGTCGAAAAAGTCTTTTCGACAAGGAATGAATATTGAATAATGAATAACGAAGAATGAATAATTGTGGTATCGGCTTCGCCGATTATTCCGGAAAATGTGATTATAGCTCGCTTTTTAAATCCCTGCCCGAAGGGCACACCTCAATTATTCACTTTTCAATATTCATTATTCACTAAGATAAACCCTGTTTTCAGGGTTTATCGACAGAATGATACCCCCGTCTTGCAACGGGGGTAAAATTATTTCCAACTGAATTATTCAGCGTCGGCAGAAGCTTCTTCAGCAGCCTCTTCCTCAGCGGGAGCTTCTTCAAGGAGAGCCTTGATAGAAAGGCTTACTCTTGCCTTTTCTTCGTCAATTTCGGTGATCTTTGCTTCAACAGTCTGACCTACGGACAGGTACTTGGAAATGTCAACAACCTTTTCAAGTGCAACCTGTGAAATGTGGATAAGACCGTCAACGCCGGGGATAATCTGTGCAAATGCACCGAAAGGTGTGATTGAAACAATCTGAGCCTTAACAACATCGCCTACCGCAAAATCCTTAAGGAACTTTGTCCAAGGGTTGTCGTCGGGGTTCTTAGCGCCGAGAGAAACTCTCTTCTTTTCAGGGTCAAAGCTCTTAACGTAAACCTCAAGCTCGTCGCCGATAGAAACAACCTCCTTGGGGTGCTTGATTCTGTTCCAAGTAAGCTCGGAGGTGTGAACCATACCGTCAACGCCGCCTAAATCAACGAATACGCCGTAGCTTTCCATTGACTTGACCTGACCCTTGAACTTCTGACCAACCTCGATGCTCTCCCAGAACTTAGCCTTAGCTGCGTCTGTGGCTTCCTTGACAGCGTTCTTGATTGAGCCTACAACTCTGCCTCTTGCTTCGTTTACTTCGATAATCTTCAGGCTGACTGTCTTCTTGAGGAGAGTTTCAAGCTTCTTTGCAAGCTCCTCGGGAGTTTCAGCCTCGTCCTTGCGGGGACGTGGAATACCTGTATGAGAAGCGGGAACAAATACTCTTGAACCCTCGCAGGTAACGATAACGCCGCCCTTAACCACTGCTGTTACAACGCCCTCGAGAGTTGTGTTGTTCTGGTTAGCCTCAACAAGCTTTTCAAGGCCTGCTGCTGCGTCAACACGCTTCTTGGAAAGATATACAACGCCTTCTGCGTCGTTGATTGATGTTACGATACATTCAATTTCATCGCCGACCTTAACAACGTCCTTGGGAGCAAGGTTAGGGTTAGCGGAAAGCTCGTCTGCAGGTATGTAACCTGAGTGCTTTGTGCCGATATCAACAACAGCTTCAGTGTTGTTTACGGATACGACGTAAGCCTTAACCCTGTTTCCTATATATACTCTTTTAAAGGTTTTGTCAACCTCCGCCATGAAATCGATGTCCATGTCATCGTTCTTGATTTCGCTCATAATTCTATGAACCTCCTTTATTATATCGGCAGGCGTCGAAGCACCCGCGGTTATGCCAATTTCAACGTCCCCTGAAAAGGACTCAATGTCAGCGGCTATTTCCGCTGTATCAAGCTCTGCGGCGTTTTCCACAAAATAAGTCCTGCAATGGGCTCTGCATATATCGGCCAGCTTCCGTGAATTACTGCTGTGCCTGCCTCCTACGACCACCATAATGTGGGAATTTTTGGCAAGCGAAGCCGTCTCTGTCTGTCGATTGGTAGTAGCACTACATATTGTATCAAAAATTTGCACTTTTGTATAGTGTTTTTTAACAAAATTTTTAAACTCTGTCCATTTCACCATATCAAAGGTGGTTTGAGCCACAAAAATTAGTGCATTTTGTCCAAAGTTTTTTTGCGAATTTACCAACTCCTGCAATTGCTCCATTGAATTTACGGCAACTGCGGCAGTTGAGCAGTGACCGATTATTCCCTGCACCTCGGGGTGAGAATTATCTCCCGCAATGAGAACTTCCGCTCCCTTTGCGCTTTGCTCCGCAACGATTTTATGGATTTTCTCCACAAAGGGGCAGGTAGCGTCAATGTAATCAATTCCAAGCTCCGAAAGCCTGCTGTAAACGTCCTTACCCACGCCGTGACTGCGGATAATCAGCGTTCCCTTTGCTTCCTCGGGGGAATTTACGGTCACGACCCCCATTTTTTCAAGCTTTTCAGTAACGTCCCTGTTGTGGATTATAGGCCCAAGAGTACAGCCTCCGCCATTTTCCGCAAGCTTTTCGGCAATGGAAACTGCCCGCTTTACGCCGAAGCAGAAGCCTGCTGTTTTTGCCACAACGATTTTATTCATTGCCGCTCTCCGCATTTTCGGCGGTTTCCGTATTTTCCTTTGAGGACTTTCTTATTTTAAGGGGAACGGGTATTCCTCTGCTGTCGCAGACCTGCTTCTGAAGCGCCTTTATGCTGTCCATTATTTTGGTGGAAACTCGTTTCAGCGCCTTGTGGTCCTCGGGGTCTATCTTCATTTCCTCAGGGGGAATCATTTCTCCGAAAGCCACGTCAGCCACGTTCTTTTCGCCGTAGCGTATATAAACTGGCAATACGGGAGCGCCTGTCATTGCCGCTATAAGCGCAACTCCCGATTTTCCACGCTGAATAACTCCGTCTGTGGAGCGCGTCCCCTCTGGGAAAATAACCAGCACTCTGCCCTTTTTCAGCTTTTCAACAGCCAGTCTTACCGCCTCGCCGTCACCTGCTCCTCTTACAACGGGAAATGCGCCGCAAAGGGTGATTATCCACTTAAAGAAAATGTTCTTATGGAAAAGCTCGTCCTTTGCCATAAAGGAGAACTTTTCATGAACTACCGCAGCTATCATAGGCGGGTCGGCGTATTTCTGGTGATTGCAGGCGATAATGTAGCCCCCTGTGTGCTTGGGAGGAATGTTTTCCTTGTTCCAGACCTTTATCTTATATTTCAGATAAAAGAAAATCTGGACGAAATATCTCATAAAGTAATACATCAGATTTTTCCCTCTATAATCTTAATTATTGCCTCTGCCGAGCCTTCAAAGTCAAGGCCGCTTGTGTCAAGGAGAACTGCGTCCTCCGCCTGCTTAAGGGGCGCTTCCGCCCTGTGGGAGTCGTTGTAGTCACGCTGATTTAAGTCCCTTAAAACGTCCTCGAATTTCACGTCCATACCCTTTGCAATAAGCTCGTCATAGCGGCGCTTTGCACGGATTTCGGGCTTTGCGGTAATGAAAATCTTAACCTGTGCATTGGGGAGAATTACCGTTCCAATGTCCCGTCCGTCCATTATGACGTTGTTTTCCTCAGCCATTTTCCGCTGAATATCCACAAGATAATGCCTTACCTCGCCTATTGCGGAAACCTTTGACGCCATCATTGACATTTCGGGAGTTCTTATTTCCTCCGAAACGTCCTCTCCGTTCATATAAACGTGCTGTGTGCCGTCAATTAGTCTTATCTCCAGCTTAAGCTTTGACTGAATGGCAAGCTTTACCGCCGTGTGATTGTCCGTATTGATATTGTTTCTTGCGCAGAACAGACCAACCGTTCTGTAAAGCGCCCCCGTATCAACATAAATATACCCCAGTCTTTTGGCGCATATACGGGCAAGGGAGCTTTTTCCTGCGCCAACAGGTCCGTCAATTGCAACCGCAATCATATTTTACCTCCGTTTTTGTTATCCCAGAGCCGCCGCATTTGCGGTGGAAAAGGCAATCTGCAGATTAAATCCGCCTGTAAAGCCTGTTACGTCAATAATTTCTCCTGCGAAATACAAGCCGCTTACAAGCTTTGACTCCATTGTTTTCGGCTTTATTTCCTTGACGGAAACGCCGCCGTCGGTGATTATGGCTTCGTCAACAGGTCTGAAATCCCTGATTGTTATGGGAAAGGCTTTCATAAAGTCAAGAAGCTTCATTCGCTCTTCTCTTGTAAATTCGTTTACCCGCTTTTCGGGGTCAAGCCCCGCCTTTTTTATAAAGGGCAGTATCAGCTTTGAGGGCAGCAGCTTTACAAGTGCGTTTGAAAGGGTCTTGTTCTGCATTTCCTTAAAGTCACGCTGTACACGCAAATCAAGCTGCTTGCGGTCAAGCCCCGGCTTTAAGTCTATATAGGCGGTGTATCTGTCGCTTTCCATTTCGTTTATATAGGAGCTTGCGCTTAAAACAAGAGGCCCCGAAATGCCGAAATGGGTGAACAGCATTTCCCCTATTTCACTGAAGAGGGTCTTGCCCTTTTTCTCGTCCTTAAGAGTAAGCACCACGTTTTTAAGGCTTAAGCCCATCATTACCGAGCAGTCGTCCACCGTTATAAGCGGCACAAGAGAGGGCTTTATGGGAGTTATAGTGTGCCCCAGCTCCGCCGCCATTCTGTAGCCGTCCCCCGTAGAGCCGGTAACGGGATAGCTCATACCGCCTGTTGCAAGAATGACTTTCGGTGCGCCATAGCTTTTTTTGCCGCACTGCACACCTGTTACTGCGCCATTTTCGGTAAGAATATGCTTTGCCCTGTCGTGGATTATTGTAACTCCAAGCCTGTTTATTTCCTTGTAAAGAGCGTCCACAATGTCGTAAGCCTTATCCGATACGGGGAAAACACGGTTTCCTCTTTCGGTTTTAAGCGGCACTCCCAGTCCCTCGAAAAAATCCATGCAGTCCGCCGCAGAAAAGCCGCTTAATGCGCTGTACATGAAGGAAGGATTCCGTGGGATATTCTTCATAAGGGTTTCGTTGTCGCAGTTGTTGGTTAAGTTGCAGCGGCCCTTTCCCGTTATGGCAAGCTTTCTGCCAAGCTTCTGATTTGGCTCGATTATGCAGACGGAATTGCCGTATTCGGCGCATTTTACCGCCCCGAAGCAGCCTGCCGCTCCGCCGCCTATTACGATAACGTCGTATTCACGGTCAAACCTCATTTATATTACAGATCCTTTTTGTAAACGTCGTTTGCGTCCCACATTTCTTCCAGCTTTTCAAGGGTCTTTTCCAGTCCCTCCCGCTTTTTCATTCCTACTGCAACGATAATTGCGTTGATAAGGCTAAGAGGCGCAACAAGGCTGTCCGCAAAGCTTGCCATATCGCTTTTTGCAAAGAGCTTTTCGTCCGCAAGGGGAACAAGGGGAGAGTTTTCGCTGTCGGTAATGGCGATGATATGAGCGCCGCTCTGACGGGCAAAGGCGGTTGCGTTAAGGCAGTTTTTGGAGTAGCGTGGGAATGAAATTGAAATCATTACGTCCCCCTCGCCTATTCTTATCATCTGCTGCAGAATGCCCGAGGTGTTGATTGGCTGAACAAAATGTACGTTGTCGAAAATAAGCTGGAAATAGTTGTCCAGAAAACGGGCGATTACGTTGCTGGACATTGCGCCGAAAATGTAGATATGCTTTGCACTTAGTATGTTGTCAATGGCCTTGTTGAACTCGCTGTCGCTGTTCATTTCAATGGTTGAGCGGATACGGTCAATATCCTGGGTAAGGGTGGTTTTCAGCACGTCCCCCTCGCCTATTCTGTCGTTGGTAATATCAAGGCGCTGAAGTGCGGTAAGTCTGTTTTTTGAATAATTCTGGAGAGCCTTCTGCATTTCGGGATAGCCCTCGTAGCCCATTTCAATGGCAAAGCGTACAACCGTGCTTTCGCTTACGTTTACGGCTACGCCTAACTTTGCCGCCGTCATAAATGCTGCTTTTTCGTAGTGGTTAATGATAAAATTGCCGATAAGACGCTGACTTTTGGAAAATTCGGACATTTTCCCTTCAATCTGTTCAATTAAATTTTCCTGCATATTAAACCTTCTGAATCCGCCTTTTTATTCTAATAACCAATTAAAAACTGTACAAAAAATCGAGCATAATCTTGCATATATGGATTATGCGAAGATTTTTTGTCTACAGTTTTATTGGTTATTAGTATCAGGCTGTAATTACGGAATCCGCCCTTATCCCCATACGCAAAGCGGCTTCCTTGCATAAAAATCTATTCTAACATATTGTACTACATTCTTTGAAAATTAGCAAGAGGAAATTTCAAAAGCTGCAAAATTTTTTATCCTTTACCGCAGTACATTATCCAAAACGACCCTTTCCCCATAATTTTTCCACGTTTTTCATTTATTGACAGCCGCTCCCACCGCCTTGGGGCAGTAAGCAGCCTATAGACGTGGAGCAGACTGAGAAAAACGAAAGCCCCCGTCCGTACAGACAGGGGCGCAGAATGGCGATAAACCCTGAAAACAGGGTTTATCTTAGTGAATAGTGAATAATGAATAGTGAATAATTGAGGTGTGCCCTTCGGGCAGGGATTTAAAAAGCGAGCTA
>JBJERI010000163.1:0-2144 GCA_051882195.1 Ruminiclostridium sp.
GTGAAAAATTGACCCCATATTCCGTGTGGAATATGGGGTTTTTGGACAGACTGAGACCCTTTACATAAAGCGTAAAGGGTCTTTTTGCATTTATCGGCGGTTTCTGCAACTTACGCCTCTGCAATAACCTCAACCTCGCAAAGCACGTTTTTCGGCAGCGTCTTTACCGCAACGCAGGAGCGTGCAGGCTTGCCTGTGAAGTATTCGCCGTAAACTGCGTTGAAAGCGGCAAAATCGTTCATATCCGCAAGAAAGCAGGTGGTTTTTACAGCCTTTTCAAGGCTGGAGCCTGCCGCCTCAAGAACAGCCTTAAGGTTTTCCATAACCTGTCTTGTCTGTCCCTCAATTGTAGCTTCTTCAACGGCGTCTGTTGCGGGATTTATTGCGATCTGTCCCGAGGTGAATACAAAGCCGCCTGCCTTTTTTGCCTGTGAATAGGGTCCTAACGCCTTTGGCGCTTTTTCTGTGTAAATTGTTTCCATAGTGATTTATTCCTTTCTTTATGATAATCTGTAGCCTGCGCCGATAAGGGCTTTCCTTATCTGCTCAATATGCTCAAAATTCCTTGTTTCAAGCTGTACACGGAGGAAGCAGCCGTTTACGTCCTCGCCCTCGCTTGCTCTTTCGTGATGAACGGAAACAACGTTTCCTCCAAGACTTGCGATAATGGCGGAAACATCTCTCAGCTGACCGGGCTTATCCACAAGCTCAATGTTCATTGTGTAGCTTCTGCCCGATTTTGCAAGACCTCTCTTTATAACACGGGAAAGAATGGTAACGTCGATATTTCCTCCCGAAACAAGGCAGATAACGTTCTTACCCTCAACGGGGACCTTGTTGAACATTGCCGCCGCAACGGAAACAGCCCCTGCGCCCTCTGCAATAAGCTTCTGCTGTTCGATAAGGGTAAGGATTGCGGTGGAAATTTCGTCCTCGCTGACGGTGACGATTTCGTCAACGTACTTTGAGCATATATCAAAGGTAAGGTCGCCGGGCTTTTTAACGGCAATACCGTCTGCGATTGTGGAAACTCTGTCGAGAGTTTCAATTTCCTTATCCCTTACGGAGTTGTACATTGAGGGAGCGCCTGCCGCCTGAACGCCGTAAACCTTTACGTTGGGGTTGAGGGACTTAACCGCATAAGCAACTCCCGAAATAAGTCCGCCGCCGCCGATTGGCACAATAACAGCGTCAACATTTGGAAGCTGGTCAAGGAGTTCAAGACCGATTGTGCCCTGTCCTGCAATTACGTTTTCATCGTCGAATGGGTGAATAAAGGTATAGCCCTTTTCGTCCCGGAGTTCAAGAGCTTTTTTGTAAGCGTCATCGTAAACGCCCTCTACAAGGCAGATTTCAGCGCCGTAGGATTTGGTGGCTTCAACCTTTGAAATAGGCGCTCCGTCAGGCAGGCAGATAAGGGACTTTATTCCGTTTTTAGCCGCCGCAAGAGCAACGCCCTGTGCGTGGTTTCCTGCTGAACAGGCAATAACGCCCTTTGCCTTTTCCTCGTCGGTAAGCTGTGAGATTTTGTAGTAAGCGCCTCTTACCTTAAATGAGCCTGTTACCTGCAAATTCTCGGTTTTGAGATAAAGGTTGCAGCTTGGGTTGATTTTTGGCGCTTTGATAAGGTCTGTTCTGCGGAGAACGTCCTTAAGAACATAAGCGGCGTGATAGATTTTGTCAAGTGTAAGCATAAATTCCATCCTTTCGGGCAATGCCCATAAAAAATCCGTGTGCAGAGCCGGAGAATGGGGCAAAATAAAAAACCTCCGCCTCAAAATAGAGGCGAAGGCATAAGCTCCGTGGTACCACTCCAATTGCTGTAAAACAGCCACTCTGTACATCTAACAATGCACTTTCCTTTAACGGTGAAAAGCCGTACAGACTTACTTATTGCTGTTCAGTCTGTCTGCTCAGGGCGGATTGATAATGTGTGCTTATACCGCCTTGCACCAAACGGCGGCTCTCTGAAATAAGTTGGCTACATTAAAAGCATTTCTGCACCCATCAACGCATTTTCATATCAATGACATTATAAAACCTTTTTTCTCATTTGTCAATAGCTGTATTGAAATTTTTTCTTGTTGGGATGTTGGTTTACAATAGAAGCGTTACAATAAATAAAAAAATAGTAGCGGAAAAGC
>JBJERI010000164.1:0-8741 GCA_051882195.1 Ruminiclostridium sp.
GGAATACAAGTTCCTTGTTCAGGCTTATGTAAACGGCAAGTGGTCGTCCTTTACAGCGTCTGACCTTGTTTCTGCAATACCTAACTGATTTTGGCGAAAACCATGATTTTCATTGGTTTTGTCGACTGAACGCAAAAGCAAAGAATAACCGGGCAGTATATACTGCTCGGTTATTTTATGTAATTCAAAGAAGTGAACACAAAAGCTTTATGAAAAACCGTACAGAATAGCTGTGCGGTTTTTCATTGTCCCAAAAAACCGTTGACGGCGGTATCAAAAAGTGGTAACTGCCTTGTAAGTCTTGACCTTGGCAGAAATGAATACGCATCTGTTGAATGCTCCGACAACCGCTACCCCCTCTCCTCCCTCTCCATGGACGAGCTTCTCCCCCTCGGCTTCCGCCCCGAAAAAGCAAGCAACTGGCAAGGCGCAGACTACGACCCCGAAACCAACTCCCTTGTAAACGTCACAAGCAAAAACGTTACCTATGATTACGACATAGGACAGGGGAAAATCGTAAGCTTTACCCTTGTTGTGCCTGCGGAAAAATAAAGCTTTGCCGTCTGCCTTGCGACAGGCGGTTTTTCCCTTCCCCACCGCCAAAACGAAAAAGTCCCCGCAAAAAATGCGCCAACCTCCTGCACAGATATTGCAAATTCCTGCGGTTAAGTGTATAATACTATTTAGTGGGATATACAGCTGCGCAATATAATTATGCGGCGCTCACAAAACGGCTTGACGGAGAGGCATTATGCATATATTTTTTGTTGTTCTTGACTGCATTGTAATACTGCTTACGGCGAATATTATGCCCCTTGCGGCAATTTTGGATATGCCCTTTATTTCGGTTATGGGCGGAGCTGCAATTATTATCGCCTATCTGCTTATCAACGTTTTTCCCGGAGTTTACCGTGCGAAAAGCTTCAGACTAACTGTCCTTGCAGGGGGCAGCGACCTGCTGCTTGCCTTTCTCATTACCCTTATTCTCGAAACAGCGGCGTTTATTCTGTGGATAACAAGCGGAATTTTCAGCATAGGCGCTCTTATCGGAATCGGCGTGCTGGGGGTAATAACAGAGGCTGTGGTTTTCTGGAACGGCATTGTGAGAGTTTATATGACCTCGGTGCAGCTTGGGTTCAAAATCCGTGTTCTTGGGGCGGTATTCGGAATGGTGCTGCCTGTAAACATATACTTTCTTATAAGGATAATCCGTGTTACAAGAAGAGAAGCGGTATTTGAAATATACCGCAAGGGTCTTGACGAAAGCCGCAAGGAGCAGCAGATATGCAAAACCAAATATCCCCTGCTCCTTGTTCACGGGGTGTTTTTCCGTGACAGCAATAAGCTGAATTACTGGGGAAGAACTCCCGACGCACTTATTGCAAACGGGGCGGAGCTTTATTACGGCGACCAGCAAAGCGCTCTTTCCGTTGAGGACAGCGCAAAGGAAATTGCCGCCAGAATAGAGGACGTTATAAAGCGCACAGGAGCTGAAAAGGTAAACATAATCGCTCATTCAAAGGGCGGACTTGACTGCCGCTGGGCAATAACACATCTTGGCATGGACAAATACGTCGCCAGCCTTACAACGGTGAATACTCCTCACCACGGCTGTTTTTTCGTGGAGCATTTGTTCAACAAGCTTGCTTCTGCCGTAAGGGACAAAATGGCAGCCGCCTATAATGCCGCCTTAAGAAAAATAGGGGACAAAAGCCCCGACTTTTTAGCGGCGGTGGGCGATTTGCGCAACAGCAGAGTTGAGGAAATAAACTCGGTCACTCCCGATATGGAGGGAGTTTTCTATCAGTCCTGCGGCTCTGTGGCGAAAAAAGCAAAAAGCGGACGTTTTCCGCTTAATGTGTCCTATCCTCTCGTTAAAAAGTACGACGGAGCAAACGACGGTCTTGTTGCCGTCGAGTCAATGAAGTGGGGGGACAATTTCCGACTTGTAAGCGCAAAGGGAAACCGAGGAGTGACCCACGCCGATATGATAGACTTAAACAGAGAAAACGTTCCCGGCTTTGACGTCAGGGAGTTTTATATACAAGTTGTCAGCGACCTTAAAAACAGAGGATTCTGATATAAAGCAATCAAAAGGAGAAAACGCAATGAACATTATCAAAAACACCGAAAACGACAAGCTTACCATAGCAATCGAGGGCAGACTGGACACAAATACCGCTCCACAGCTTGAAACGGAGCTTAAGCAGTCCCTTGAGGGAACAGCAAGCCTTGTCCTTGACTTTACAAAGTTAGACTATGTTTCCTCGGCGGGACTTCGTGTGATACTTGCCGCACAGAAGCAGATGAACAAGCAGGGCAGCATGGTTATCACCAACGTAAAGCCTACCGTAATGGAGGTTTTTGAAATAACGGGCTTTGCGGATATTCTCACCATTGAATAAATCTTCGCACATACAAGGGCGGAAAACTCATTCCCCGAAGCGACGGCAGCGCCTATACAAACGAGGGATTTGCTGTGCCGTATGCCAAGGGGAATTGCTGTTTCGGTTATGTGAAAATTAGATGAAATTTTATTACTTAAAAGACAATTCTGTAACTTAAATGCCTTATGGAAATTAAGTGGAAATGGTTATTTTTGAAGTAAATCAAGATATAGTGTTGAGTTTTTGTGTGATTACAATATGTGTATTAAATATGGGCAAAGTGAAATTCGGGTGATAAAGCAAGGGCTTTTTGTAGATTTTGCAAATAAAGTTCAGTAATATTCAAATTGATTTTATAAATCTTGACAACCACCCTGCTTTTTGTTATAATATATAAGAACACAAGGGGCTTTTAATGTAATTTGTCCAAAGCAAAGTCAGATTTGCTCTGACAAAACAAGATTTATAGCCCAAAATTGTGCAGTTTTACCATAAGAAAAACGCATTTCTGTGTAACTCAGTTACACAGCTTTGACTGAAAAGGTTTACATAAGGCTTTGTGAAGCGGTTTTTTAAGATTGCCGCAGCAAAGCCCTTTAGTGCGTTGTTAAATTGACAATAGGTTTCAACAAGAGGGATTGTATGTCGCTGATTTTAAAAGCGGAAAACGTTTCAAGACAATTTAAAATAGGCGACGGAAGCGTTGTTGACGCTCTTAAGGACATTAACCTTGAGGTTCATTCGGGACAGCTTGTGTGTCTGAGAGGCAGGTCGGGGTCGGGAAAAACCACCCTTATCAACATTCTGGGCGCTCTGGACAGGCAGACGGGGGGCACCGTCACCTTTAAAGGTGAGGACACGGGCGCTCTTTCCGACGCAAAGAGGGACAGGTTAAGACGGTACGAAATGGCGTTCGTTTTCCAGTCTGTTGCCCTTATTTCCACAATGACCGCTTACGAAAACGTTGAGTTTGCTTTGCGGCTTGCGGGAACGCCAATTTCCGAGCGAAAGGCGAGAGCAAGGGAATGTCTTACCCAGGTAGGCCTTGAAAAGCGAATGTTCCACCGACCCGGCGAAATGTCCGGCGGCGAGCAGCAGCGTGTGGCCATAGCAAGAGCGGTTTCCCACCGCCCCGAAATAATCTTTGCCGACGAGCCAACGGCGGCTCTGGATACGCCAACGGGACTTGCAGTTGTAAAGCTTTTCCGTGATTTGGTTGCAGACAATAATCTTACAATAGTAATGACCACCCACGACGAGGCTATGATGGAGCTGGCGGACGTGGTTTATACGCTGGAGGACGGTATGATAACCAATACCGTTTACAACGACCTGACAAAAGGAGACGCATAATGCCCCGTAAAGTATTGCTTGCGCCGCCCGAAAACGTCATGGTGCGGTGTGAAAACCTTGTAAAAATATATAAAACCACCGATGTGGAGGTAATGGCGCTGCAGGGTCTTGACCTTACGGTGGAGCGAGGGGAGCTTATGGGAATTGTAGGCACCTCCGGCTCGGGAAAATCCACATTGCTGAATATGCTGGGGGGACTTGACAAGCCCTCGGCGGGCAGCCTTTTCGTTGACGGAAAGGATATGCTGAAATTCGACGAAAAGGACCTTATTGAATATAAACGAAAAACGGTAGGCTTCGTGTGGCAGAACAACGCGCGAAACCTTATCCCCTATCTGACAGCGGTTCAGAATGTGGAAATGCCAATGTTGCTAAGCGGCTACTCAAACAGGCATAACAGAGCCCTGGAACTGCTTGAAATGGTGGGGCTTTCCGCAAGAAGGAACTCAATGCTTGGGCAGATGAGCGGCGGCGAGCAGCAGCGAGTTGCCATTGCAATCGCCCTTGCAAATAACCCCAAACTGCTCCTTGCAGACGAGCCAACGGGCGCCGTTGACACCAAAACCGCCAATATGGTGCTGGAGGTGTTCAGGGAGCTTAACAGGCAGACGGGCGTTACCATTATAATAGTTACCCACGACACTAACCTGTCAAAATCCATAGACCGAGTGGTTGCAATCCGTGACGGAAAAACCTCCAGCGAGCTTATCAGAAAGCACAGCTACAAGGACGAGATGATGTCCTTTGATGAGCTGTCCGAGCTCAGTGAGCATCAGAAAGCGGAAGCGGAGGCTGCCGAGCAGGGTCACGAAGAGCTTATTGTTCTTGACCGTGTGGGAAGATTGCAGCTGCCCAAGGATTACCTTGGAGCGCTCGGACTTAAGGGCGGCGACAAGGTGAGAGTGGAGCTTGAAGAAGATAAAATTTGTATTTACAGAAGAGAATAGGAAAAAATCTCTCCAAACAATTTTCTTTACCCCGATGCAAATCGTGATATAAAGACTAAGTTCATCACAGAAAGGTGGATAATATTTTGGCAAACTTGCGTAAGAAATCACTGAGAGCTGCGAGCCTTCTTATGGCTGTATGTATGTGCCTTACAATGCAGTCCGTTTCATTTGCCGATGAAACAGAAAGCGAAACAGACGCAGGAAGCGTTGCCGAACAGCTTGCCGAGCAGGTTGAGAGCGCCGAACAGCAGACAGAATCCTCAATCAACACAAGCATTATGGCAACAGGCGACAGAGACAACATTTACAGCGCTTATCTGGAAAGACACAGCGACGCTGAAAAGCCTCTGGACAAGGAAATCGTCATTGAAGCGGCGGATTACATTTCCGCGGAGAAAAACAGCGCAGGAGTAGCTCCCGAGGTGGAAAAGACCGACTGTGAGGGAGTTTCCGAAGCTCTGTACTGGAAAAACCACGAGGGCAAGCTTACATACTCATTTAACGTGGAAAAGACAGGCCTTTATCATCTGGAAATGCTCTACTACCCCGTAGGCGGCGACAACACAACCGTTGAAGTGGCAATGCAGCTTGACGGCGAATACCCCTTTACGGCTGCAAAGACCTTTACTCTTGACCGCTACTGGACAGACGCTACTCCCATCAGAAAGGACAGCAAGGACAACGATATCCGTCCTACACAGGCTGAATACGACTGCTGGGTAACTTATCCAATCAAGGATAAGGAGGGTCTTTTCAACGAGCCTTACTTCTTCTATCTTGAAGCGGGCGAGCACACACTTACCTTTGACGGTATCAAGGTAAACACCGTGTTCAAGTCCTTTACCTTTAAGAATTACGAGGACGCTCCCGATTACGTTAAGCCAAGCGACGCTGACATAAACTCAACGCCCGCTCTTACCACAACAAACGAAATCGGCTCCACAACAATCTTCATTCAGGGCGAACAGTCGCTTTACAAGTCTGCGTCAACTCTTTACGCAACCTACGACAGAACCTCCTGCATGACAAACCCGTCACATCCTACAAAGCAGAGATACAACACCGTAGGTCAGGCAACCTGGAATAAGGCAACTCAGGCTATCACCTGGGAATTCAGCGTGCCAAACGACGGTTACTACAAGTTCAACTTCAAGGCTCGTCAGAATCAGATGAGAGGCTTCTTCTCCAACAGAAAGATGCTTATTGACGGCGTTGTTCCAAACAAGGACTGCGAGGACATCAAGTTCCCATACGACGCTAACTGGTACTGCCAGACCCTTACAGACGCTAACGGCGAGGATATGTACATCTACCTCACAGCAGGCAAGCATACCCTTACACTGGAAGCAATTCCGGGCTCAATCGGCGCTGTAATGCAGAGATTAGACGACCTTGTTTATACGCTGAACTACTATTACAGACGTATACTTATGATCACGGGTCCTGACCCTGACGAATACAACGACTACTTCGTTGATAAGCAGATCCCCGAGCTCCTTGACGTATTCGAGCAGATTATTGAACAGTTATACGCAGAAAAGGCAGGCATTGAGGAACTGACAGGCGGCGGCTCGGAGGCTTCTTCACTTCAGACAATGGCGGTTTACCTCCAGCTGATGGTTGACAAGCCCGACGATATCCCAACAATGAAGGATACTCTTAAGGACTCCATTTCAACCGTATCGGCGTGGATGCGCGACTACCGCGATCAGCCCCTTGAAATCGACTATATCGAAATTGCAACCGCAAATGAGAAATTCTCAGAGGCAAGAGGCAATTTCATTGACGAATTTGTATTCTCATTCAACTCCTTTATCGGCTCATTCTTCGAGGATTACACAATGCTTTCAGACGCTTCCACAACGGCGCTGAACGTATGGGTTTCCCTCGGACGTGACCAGGCAACTGTAGTTAAGGAGCTGGTTGACTCCGACTTCAACGCAAACAACGAGGGCGTTGAGGCTTCAATCAACCTTGTACAGGGCGGTATCCTTGAAGCAACCCTTGCAGGAAAAGGCCCTGAAATCGCACTGTTTATCGGCGGCGACTTCCCAATTCAGTTAGCAGCCCGTGACCTGCTGGTTGACCTTACACGCTTCTCCGATTACGAGGACGTTGTTTCGGAAAGATTTACCGACAATATTTCCACGCTTTATACCTATAACGGCGGCGTTTACGGACTTCCCGTTTCACAGACGTTCCCAATGATGTTCTACCGCACGGATATTCTTGAGGAGCTGGGCATTGAAAAGGTTCCCGATACATGGGACGAATTCATTGACCTTATCCCTGTGCTTCAGAGAACATACTTACAGGCAGGTCTGTTATCTCCTGCATCAAACCTTTCAAGCTCAGTATTTGAATCGGGCGACACCTTTGCAATGCTTGTTCTTCAGACAGGCAACAACATCTACACAGACGATCTGACAAAGACTACCTACGATCAGCAGCCTGTAATCAGAGCATTCGAGAGATGGACAAAGTTCTACACCGTATTCGACTTTGAGCAGACCTACGACGCATTCTCACGTTTCAGAACAGGTGAAATGCCAATCGTAATCCAGAACTACACCTTCTACAACCAGCTGTCTGTATCCGCTCCTGAAATCAAGGGTCTGTGGGACTTCACACAGGTACCCGGAACAGTACAGGAGGACGGCTCTATCAGCAGAGCGGTTAACTCAAGCTCCTCAGGCGCTATCATCTTCAACAAGGTATCCGATACACAGGCGGCCTGGGAATTCATCAAGTGGTTCACATCAACAGAGGTACAGGTTGATTACGGCCGTACGATCGAAGCTCTTATGGGTCCAATGGGACGTTTCGACACAGCCAACGTTCAGGCGCTTGAACAGCTGCCATGGTCAACCTCAGAATACAACAAGATTTCTGCACAGATGTCAGAAACAGTGGAAATTCCGATTATTCCTGCTTCCTACGCAACAACACGTCATACCAAGAACGCATTCCGTGCTGTTGTAAACGACGCTTGGAACCCACGCTATGCGCTTTCATCTTACAACCGTGATATCAACGCCGAAATCACTCGTAAGAACAACGATATTGCGCTATTTAAAGAGTCTTGATAAAAGCCCTCCTCTTCGGAGGAGGGAAACACTGCAGAAATTTAATTTGAGGAGGAATCAGCTTGTCAGCAAAAGCTAAGAGTATGTATATCGAAGACAGCAAGCTTCGCTATACATGGCGTGAAGTAAAGAGAAACGCAGGCGTTTACACGCTGCTTGCACCTTTCTTTATTCTTTTCACAATTTTCACGCTTATCCCCGTTTTAATGTCCCTGCCAATGGGCTTTACAAACTTCAACCTTGTTCAGGCTCCCAAGTTCGTGGGACTTGACAACTTCTACGCATTGTTCCTTGAGGACGAGGTTTTCTTAAAGGCAATTCAGAATACGCTGGTATTCGCTATTGTAACAGGTCCGCTGTCCTACATAATGTGCTTCCTGCTTGCGTGGCTCATCAACGAGCTGCCCGGCCCGTTAAAGACGATTTTCACATTCGTTTTCTATGCGCCGACCCTTGCAGGAAACATCTACACAACATGGCAGCTTATCTTCTCGGGCGACGCTTACGGTATCGCAAACGCTTACCTTATTAACTTAGGTATCTTAAAGGGCGCACGTCAGTGGCTCACCGACGCAAACTACATCATGGGCGTTGTAATCGTGGTTCAGCTCTGGTTATCACTGGGCGCAGGCTTCCTTGCTCTCCGTGCGGGTCTTCAGGGTATTCCCCGCGACCGTTACGAGGCAGGCGCTATCGAGGGCGTAAAGAACAGATTCCAGGAGCTTATCACAGTTACCGTTCCCGCTATGGGACCCCAGCTGTTATTCGCAGCCGTAATGCAGATTACCGCTTCCTTTACAGCCGGCGACGTAGGACGTTACCTTACCGCCTTCCCGTCAACAGACTATGCGGCTCATACCATTATGACCCACGCCTTTGACTACGGCTCCATTCGTTACGAAATGGGCTACGCTTCGGCAATATGCTTTGTATTGTTCGCAGCAATGCTCCTCTGCAACTGGGCA
>JBJERI010000164.1:8841-10111 GCA_051882195.1 Ruminiclostridium sp.
GCAGCAATGCTCCTCTGCAACTGGGCAATCAAGAAATTGCTCGGCAAGTATCTTGACTGATAACAGTCAAATTCTTATTTGAAAGGACGGTAGTCATGAGGGTTAGAAAATCCAGAAAGAAATATGGCGGCTCTTTGGGCGGCGATATTGCGATATTTATTTTACTGCTTTTAGTCGGACTGTTTATGCTTTTCCCGATTTACCTGTCGGTAGTACAGTCCTTAAAGCCGTCGGAAGAACTTTTTATGTTCCCGCCGAAGCTTTATGTAATGCGTATTACGGATCAGAACTATGTTGACCTGATGAACACGGCGTCAAATATGTGGGTTCCGTTCTCACGTTACGTTTTCAACTCCGTATTCGTTGCGGTAGTTGTTACCGTTGCTCAGCTCATCTTCTCCTCTTCAGCAGCCTACGCTCTTGCAAAGGCTCGCTTCCCGGGTCAGAAGGCACTGAACAAAATCATCGAAATTGCCCTGCTGTTCACATCAACCGTTACATTCATCATGCAGTACATGGTTATGGCAGCCTTAGGTCTTATCGATACATACTTTGCGATTACTCTGCCGTTTATTGCAACGCCTATGGGACTGTTCCTTATGCGTCAGTTTATGGGACAGATTCCCGATGCGGTTATCGAGGCGGCAAAGCTTGACGGCGCAGGCCATTGGAGAACCTGCTGGCAGATAGTAATGCCAAACGTAAAGCCTGCATGGCTCACCCTGATGATTTTCGCATTCCAGGGCGCATGGCAGATTACAGGCTACTCCTTTATTTATAACGAAGCACTTAAGCCAATCCCAACCGTTATGCAGCAGATTTCCGCTTCGGGTATTGCAAGAGCGGGCGTTGCGGCAGCGGCGGTTGTAATCACAATGATTCCGCCCATGCTGGTATTTGTGTTCTGCCAGAGCAACGTACTTGAAACAATGGCGTCCAGCGGTCTTAAGGATTGATAAAAGCTTGAAATTACTTATTCCAATATAAGAAAGGATGATATTAGTGCCGTTATTTAAAAGGATAACAGCAGGAATTATGGCTGTGATTATCGCAGCCTCCTCGTTGGTTGTTTCTTCTTCGGCCGACCAGCCGTACGAAGGCTACAACTACGACTGGTGGGGCGACCCTGTTCCCTCCCAGAACGGCTACGTTGTTGACGAGGTTACGTCGGGTATCGACCTTGGCATCGGCTCTCTCAGCGAACCAAGCGATATGTTTGTTGACGAAGAAACAGGCGACTTCTATCTTGTAGATACAAGAAACAACCGTA
>JBJERI010000165.1:0-2131 GCA_051882195.1 Ruminiclostridium sp.
TCCAGTTTACAATTGTGAGGAACGGCACTATAAACATTGAAATAACTCCTGCAATTTTCCGCATAAGCTCCTTGCCGTCCTCTATGTTGTTAAAAAACAGAAAGAAAATCAGCAGGTAAAAGGCAATGTACCCAGCCGCCGCAATACCGTTTTTGACGCTGTTTTCCGACCGCATAAGGGGAAACACGCTCATTATCCGCTTAAGGGTTATTGTGCCGTCCAAAGCTCCTCGCTTCATTGCGTACAGAAGCTCCTCTGCATTCCCGAATCTGTTTTTGGGGTCAAGCTCCATACACTTGCTTATGTATTTTTCAAAATAGCTGTCGCCCTCGTAATCGTCGGAACAGTGCCGCAGCATTTCCTCCCATACCGCCCCTATTGAATAAACGTCGGCGGTGGGCTTTGTCTGCTCAAAGCCGTACTGCTCGGGAGCGGTGTAGCCCTCTGTTCCCATAACGGTGGTATCTCTTGAGGCGGAGGGCTTTACCTCTCTTGCAATGCCGAAATCAATAAGCTTTACATAGCCGTCCGTTGAAATAAGAATGTTGGACGGGTTAATATCACGGTGAACAATCCCCGCCTTGTGTATGGGAATGAGAATTTCGCATATTGAATATATAATTTCCTTTATGCGTTTTTCGGAAAGGTCGGTGCTTTCAAGAACCTTTTCCAGCGCTGCGCCGCTTATATATTCCTCCGCAATATAGCATACTCCGCCGCCCATTTCCATTATATCATATACTTTCGGAACGCCCTTCGGGGCTTTTTCCTTAAGAAAGCGGTAAACAGAAGCCTGCTGCGGCATTATCTGCTTAAGAACAAGAATAACGCCGTTGTCCCTGTTTCTTGCAAGAAAGGTGGTTTCGCCGCTGTTAAGGGGAGCCAGCCTTTCAAAATCATCAAGCTTATAATCCTTTTGCAAATCCCTCATATCACACCTCGTTTCGCATAAATTATAGCATTTTTATGTAAATTGTCAATTGAAATTTGCTCAGTTCCGTAATATTATTAGTAAAACGGAGGTAGTCTATGGAAAAGAAAAAAACAAACGAGCTTCTTGAAAGCATTAAAACAAAAAAGGAAATTTTAGACTATATAAATCAGAATAAGGACGAGCTTATTAGGGAAAGTCTTAGCCAATACCTGAACAGACTGCTTGCGGAAACGGGGAAAAAGCGCTCCGAAATCGTTGCGGCAGGGGACTTGCCCAAAGGCTATACTTATGAGCTTTTCAGCGGAGAAAAAACCAATCCCTCAAGAGATATGCTGATAAAAATATGCTTCGGCTTCGGCTTGGATCTTGAACAGACCCAGACCTTTCTCAAACGGACGGGAGCAGGAGTGCTTTATCCTCGGAATAAGCGTGACAGCGTTATCATTTTCGCAATAGAAAACAAGCTGGGCATAGTAAGATGCAATATGCTGCTGGAGGAAAATGGAGAAATACTGCTAAAGAATTAGGAAGGCAGAAAGGCTCGGCGGTACATAATCGGGATTTTATGCCGGGCTTTCAGAGCGCACAGCGAGGGCACGATAAAATCGTTGACACATATACGGCTTTTTGGTATAATAATTGGGTAAAGCAAGAAGTCAGAAAAGGCAATAAAATCGGCTTTAACTTAGCGTTTCGGATTTTAGTCAGTATTCAGCATTAATTACTATTTAAAATTTACCATAGCAGAAAGTGAGAATTTCAATGGGAAAATTCAAGTTTATTGAAACAGTCATAAAGGATCTTTATGTGATAGAGCCAACAGTTTTCGGCGATAACAGAGGCTATTTTATGGAAACCTACAACGACGAATTCAAGCCCTATGTAAAGCATCTGGACGGCTCTCCCGCCGATTTTGTGCAGGATAACCAGTCACGCTCAAAAAAAGGAGTGCTTAGAGGGCTTCATTTTCAGAAGAAAAATCCCCAGGGAAAGCTTGTCCGTGTTCTTGAGGGCGAGGTTTTTGACGTGGCGGTGGATCTTCGCAAGAACAGCGAAACCTTCGGACAGTGGTACGGTATTCTGTTAAGCGAGGAGAACAAAAAGCAGTTCTATATTCCTGAGGGCTTTGCTCACGGCTTTGCGGTTTACAGCGAAACAGCCACCTTTGCATACAAATGCACAAGGCTTTACGACCCT
>JBJERI010000166.1:0-2123 GCA_051882195.1 Ruminiclostridium sp.
AAGAGCCTTGCGAATGTTTTCGAGAGATTCGCCCATTGCGGTAAATTCTCCCACAAAGTCAACGTGACTTCTGTCCGTAAAGTCCCCCTCAGACATAAGCGCAAGACTGCGGCTGATGTCGCTTATGTAGGATTTAAGGGCGGCGTTTGTTTCCTTAAGCTGATTGCAGATAACGCCGATATCGTCGTTTATTACCTTGGGATATTCGTGGTCAAGCTTGCCCTGCGCCATTTCACAGAAAATGTTTTCAATCTGTGCAAGAGGCTTTAAGCGGCTTGTAAACTTGAAATAGAGGAAAAGAGCGCCTATTGCCATTCCGCCTACGCCGAGAACAACCAGCATTATAATATGAGAAACAATTTCCGTGAACGCCTCATTGTAATCTCCCGCATAAATTATTTTCCAGCCCGTATTGCCAAGCGACAAAGCAGGGAAAAATCTCTTTGCTCCGTCATAGTCAATATCCTGCACAATTTCGCCTGTATCGGCGCTTGCAAGAACCTTTTCATAAAGGGGATAAATATCTGTAAAAGCAGTTACAATTTCCTCAGAGCCGTCAAGCCTGTGGTTAAAGTCGGCGTTTTTCGTATGAGTAACAACGTTGCCCGAAGCGTCCACAAGGACTGCATAGCCGTTTTCATCAGCCTTAAGGCTGTTTGTAAGGTCAACTAACTCCGTTATATCAACGTCAAGACCGCATACGCCCATTGTTTCGCCGCCATTTTTCAAAGGGCAGGCTATGGTGACAACGATTTTGCCTGTTGAAGCGTCGATGTATGGGTCGGTAAGTATTGGCTCACCCGCCGAAACTGCCTGCTTGTACCAGCCTCTTTGCTGGGGAACATAGTCGGCGCCCGGCTCAAATATGCCTGCAATCATTTTGGGGGATTCTGACTCCCACGCAACATAGCAGTCGAAAACGCTGTCCGAAACCTTAAGAACACACTCGTTCAGATAGTTTCTCAGTTCATCATCGTGCAAACCGCTTACTACTGCGGAAAGAGCTAAATTTCCGCAATTGTCATATGCTTTGCTATCCACGAATTCATTTCGTTGGACTCGGCTGAAACAGTGTAATAGAAATTATGCTTTTTTGTACCGTAATATTTCACGTTGATATCGGTGCTGAAAACTGAGCATACCGTTATCAATACGATTACAAGTATTGAAATACTCGACAGGATTATACTTTTCACAAGGCTTTTTTTCTTCATAAATATCCTCTTTCCATAATAATGCCACTTGACATTCCACTTATTAACATTTATTTTAACATATTCCAACAAAAATTTCAACAATTATTCAATAATTTCTACTTTTCGCATAAAAATACAGGATAAACATATAAAATACGTTTATCCTGCTTTATTCATTCTCCCACAGCGTAAGCTGGTCGGGATTATTTTCAGTTAAGGAAAAATCCGCAGTTTCGGGAATAAGCCTCTCCCCTATGAGAAAATCAATTCCCGCTTTTTTCGCCTGACTTATCTGATATTTCCTCTCTATATTGTACTTTTTGCCGTCCTTGATAAAGTGCGCTCCCGTCTGGTGAAAGCTGAATGGGATATTCCTCTCTACACACTGCCTGCGAATGTCAAGCACCCAGTCGTAATTGCAGGGTCGCGCATAAATCCCCGACTCTCCGCTTGCCGAAACCTGCTCAATGCTTTCATCCAGATAGGATGAAAGGTCAATTTGTTCAAGCAAGGGCGCCGCAATAATGGACCTGTGCTTTATGGGGAGGGAAAGGAAAATGGGCAGTCTGTAATCGGCTCTGTCCTGATTTTCCACGGTGCAGCCTATAAGCACATTTTCATAGCCCTCGCCCCAATCGGGTGGAAGACATTCCTCAAGTCGGTCAATGCGCTTGGTAAAAAAATAGAAAAAACAATCCCTGCGCTGCCTTATCATTTTCCAGCACTCCTGCCGCCATATATCTGCGTCCTTAAGCAGAAAATCCGAGGTGAAGCAGGTAAAAATCACCTTGCCCGAGGGTATTTTGTAGCTGCCGTCCTTTTTCCTTTTTATAGGCAGGTCAAAACTGTTTGTTCTGCGGCAAAGGTTGCTGGGAGCTGCGCTGCCGTATCTTTCGTCCTGTCTGTACACATAGCAGTATTTGCAGC
>JBJERI010000167.1:0-10007 GCA_051882195.1 Ruminiclostridium sp.
ATTCCCGCAACTGCACCGATTGCAAGGAAAAACAGAATTGGCACTACATATTCAATCATACAGCACCTCCGAAAATTCCCTCTACAACGCCGCCGAAGCCGATAAAGGCAAGGGAAACTATGGACGCCGCCACAAGAGTGATTGGCGTTCCCTCAAGAGCCTTGGGAACGTTGCAGCGTTCAAGACGCCCTCTTACTCCCGCAAAAATCAGCATTACCATAAGGAAGCCGATACCTGCCGAGAAAGAAGTTATTACCGAGTCAAAAAAGCTTGATTCATTGTCAATGTTGAGGATTGTAACGCCAAGAACGGCGCAGTTTGTTGTGATAAGGGGCAGATAAACGCCAAGCGCCTTGTAAAGAGGCGGCATAAACTTTTTCATCGCCATTTCAACAAGCTGAACAAAAAGCGCAATTATAAGAATAAAAGCAACCGTTTTCATATAGGAAATATTCAGCGGCACAAGCACGCCGTAATAAATGGGATATGTAACGCAGGTTGCGCAGACCATTACAAAGGTAACAGCAAGACCCATTCCAAGGGAGCTTGATGGCTTTTTTGAAACGCCGAGGAACGGGCAGATACCGAGGAACTTTGAAAGGACAAAGTTTTCCGTAAGCACATAGGTAAGGAGAATTATGGCGATATTTTTGAACAGATCCATTATTTATCCTCCTTTTTTGCGCCGCAGCCTGCACACATTTCACGGCTTGGGCAGGACGAGCAGCTTATGTTCTTTACAGGCTTTTTGGTAAGCTTGCCCACAACTGCGATTACTATGCCGAGGGTGAAGAAGCCGCCGGCAGGCAGAATGAATATTGTCATCGGCTGGATAAAATCGGGCATAAGCTGAATACCGAACCAAGTTCCTGCGCCTAAAATTTCTCTGATTGAGCCAACAATAAGCAGGGACATTGTAAAGCCAAGACCCATTCCAAGACCGTCCATTATGGATGGCAATACCTTGTTTTTGCTTGCAAACATTTCCGCTCTGCCAAGAATAATGCAGTTTACGGTAATAAGGCTTAAGAACAAGCCCAAGCTGTCGTAAAGGGACGGAATAAACGCCTGAAGCATAAGGCTTACAAAGGTAACGAAGCCTGCGATAATTACAATATAGCTTGGCAGTCTTACCGCCGCAGGAATAAGCTTTTTAAGCAATGCTATTGCAATATTTGAGCAAATCAGTACAAATGTGGTCGCAAGACCCATTCCAAGTCCGTTTTCCGCCATTGTGGTAACGGCAAGAGTAGGACACATACCAAGCAGCATTACAAGGTTAGGGTTTTCCTTGAGAATGCCTTTTGAAAATTCCTTGAACAAACTCATTTTGTGCCTCCTAATTCCTTGTAGGTTGAGATTGCAATGTTTACAGCCTTGGTTACGCCCTTTGAGGAGTAGGTTGCGCTGGTTACAGCTTCAATCTCGTTATCGGCGGCAGGAGCGGTTTTAACCACTGTAAGCTCGCCGCCCTTGCCGTTATACTGTGCAAGGAAATCACCGTTCTGCACCTTTGTGCCAAGACCTGGGGTTTCACCTATGGAAACCACCGTTACGCCCTTGACCGTGCCGTCGCTGTTCATTGCGATAAGCATATCAAGACCGTCCTTTGAATAGCCGCTTGTGATTATTTCAAAGGCAACTGTGCCGTCGGATTTTCTGATAAGCTTTTCAACGTTGTCGGGCTTCGGAATTGCATAGCCTGCTGCTTCCCAGTCGGTTACTATTTCATATTCGCCCTCGCCCATAAGCTCCTCGCAGGCAAGCTGCATTTTTTCGGTGATTATTCCCGAGGTATCAACATAAGTAAGGTTATATGTAACAATAAGCAATGCGGACACAACGGTAGTGATTATAAGAAGAACAAGGGTAGGCTTAATTGCTTTCATCATGCTTTATCAGCCTCCTTTTTTGTTCCGAATGGCTTTGGACGTGTAAGCTTATCAATGTATGGCGTAATAATATTCATAAGCAGAATTGAATAGGAAACACCCTCGGGCATTGAGCCAAAATTCCTTATAAGGCAGGTAATAAGGCCGCAGCCTATGCCGAAAATAAGCTTGCCCTTCCAAGTGAGGGGAGTTGTTGCATAGTCGGTTGCCATAAAAATTGCGCCGAGAAGAAGTCCGCCGCTTAAAACGGAATAAACCACGTCCTGACCGCCGATAAAGGAAAACAACGCAACTGTTCCCACAAAAGCAATCGGAGTTACGGGAGTGATTATTTTCATTGCAACAAGGTAAATTCCGCCGATTATAAGGGCAATTGCACAGGTTTCGCCAAGGCAGCCGCCCCTTACGCCAAGCATCATATCCATTACCGAGGGCAGCTCGTCTGCAACAAGAGGAGTTGCGCCCGTTACAGCGTCAGTGCCTGTAATATTGTACCAGAAAGGCTTTACCCAGGTGGTCATGCTTGAGGTAAAGGAAAGCATAAGCACGATTCTTGCGGTAATTGCAGGGTTTGCGAAGTTCTGACCGATTCCGCCGAACATCTGCTTTACAACAACGATTGCCACAAAGGAACCAACTACCGCCATATAAATGGGCAGGTTTGCAGGCAGGTTAAAGGCGAGAAGAACGCCTGTTACAACCGCCGACAAGTCGCTGATTGTCTGTTCACGCTTGGTTATTTTTCTGAACAGCCACTCGAAAATTACACACGAGGTGGCACAGATTACCGTAAGGAACAACGCTCTCAGCCCGAAAATTACCGTTGCCGCCACAAGTGCGGGAAACAGCGCAATAAGAACGTGAAGCATTACCTTTTGGGTGGACATTGTGCTTTTTATGTGCGGAGATGGCTCTATAAACAATTTTTCCATACTGCCTCCTACTTACTTTCCCGCAGGAATATTTTTGCAAGCTGATTTTTCTCCGCAAGGTTTCTCTTAGCGGGACAGACAAAGGTGCAGGCTCCGCAGTTCATACAGAGGTTGACTTTAAGCTTTATTAGCTCTTCCTTGTCCCTTGCGTCGTAAGCGTGTTCAAGCTCCGTGGGAGCAAGATTCATTGAACAAGCCCTTATACATCTTCCGCAGCGGATACATTCCGTTACCTTATCCTGAACAGTGTCCGCAAAAAGCAGCACTGCATTATTTGTCTTTGCTGTGGGCATATCCCTGTCGTAAACGCAGCTGCCCATCATAGGACCGCCGAAAATTACCCTGTCGGGCTCCTTGGTCACTTCCGCAAAATCAAGAAGATCTGAAAGAGGCGTTCCGATTGGAACAGTCACGTTTGCAGGCTTGCTTACTATATTTCCGTCAATGGTAAGGCGGCGCTTTATAAGGGGTATTCCCGTTTTTATGTAGTCGCTGATAAATGCGATTGTGGATACGTTCATTACAAGGCAGCCTGCCGCCATGGGAAGCTGACCCTCTTTAAGAACTCTGCCGGTGCATTTGAAAATAAGCACCTTTTCAGCGCCCTGCGGGTACTGTGGCTTAAGGGATTTTACGGTAATTCCGCTTCCCTCTCCTGCAACCCTTTTCATATTTTCAATGGCTTTCGGCTTATCCGCCTCAATACCGATTACGCAATTGGGTATTTCAAGCCATTTCATAAGCAGCTTGATTCCGTCAATTACCTTTTCGCCCTCCTCCATAAGAGTGCGGTAATCGGAGGTGATGTACGGCTCGCATTCTGCGCCGTTTACAACGATAGTGTCAATATTGACGGTCTTGCGGTCGTAATTCAGCTTTACATAGGTCGGAAAGCCTGCGCCTCCAAGACCTACCGAGCCGGATTGTCTTACTGCCGCAATAAAGTCCTCGCGGCTGTTTACTGTGGGAGGAGTAATTTCCTCGCTCATTTCCTGTGTTTCGCCCGCTTCAATAACTACCGCCTGGTTTACTCTGCCCGCAATGCTCATTACCTCGGTCATAGCCGTTACCTTGCCCGAAATACTGGCGTGAACGGGAGCGGAAATTGCGGCGTCGCTGCTGCCGATAAGCTGACCTGTTTTTACCTCGTCCCCCACCTTTACAAGCGGCGTGCAGGGTACGCCGCCGTGCTGGGACATACTGATAATTACACGCTTGGGCAATGGGATTGCTGTGGTTATCTGTTCCGCCGCATTATTGAAGTGCGGCAGCTTTACTGAATGTAATCTCATAGTAAAATGGGATTCTCCTTCCTCCTGTCATATACAAATGCATATAGTATAATTCTACTCTATATATTCCCAATAGTCAAGGATTATTTTTATATAAACTAAATTTTTGTAGCGAAATCAACAAGAATTACGCTCTTTTTATGGGAATATTTCCGAGGAAATATGAAAAAACGTTTTCGGCATACGGGTCAGGCAGTTATGAATATGAATTATTATAATGTATAGAAAGGGCTGATAATATGTTCATTCCGCTGCTGGATTTTGCGCTTAAAAACCTGTTGTTTTTCGCTCTTCACCTTGAAAACGGAAACACCTTTCCAAGACAGCTAACCCGAAAGGAGGAGCAGGAATGTCTTGCGGAAATGGAAAAAGGCAGCATTGAGGCAAGAAACAAGCTGATTGAGCATAATCTGCGCCTTGTGGCTTACATTGTGAAAAAGCATTACGCCGAATCCCGTGAGCAGGACGATCTGATTTCAATAGGCACAATCGGGCTTATCCGTGCGGCGGAGACATTTAAAAGCGATAAGGCTATAAATTTCAGCACCTATGCAAGCAAGTGCATTGACAATCAGATAAAAATGTATTTCCGCAAAATCAAGCACCAGCAGACCGAGGTTTATATGTACGATACCGTTGACTGCGACAAGGACGGAAACGCCGTTACCATTGCGGACATATTTAAAGACCCCGTCTGCGTTGCGGACGAGGTCGATTTGCGGATTGATCTTCAAAAGCTGTATTCCTTTGTGAACAGCGAGCTTGACGAGCGTGAAAAACAAATTTTAAGCAAGCGCTACGGGCTTAACACCTCCACGGGAACGGTTGAAAAGGCAATGACCCAGAAAGAGGTTGCAAAAGCGCTTGGAATTTCACGGTCTTATGTTTCAAGAATTGAGAAAAAGGCGCTGGAAAAGCTTAAAGAGAAATTCTGACCGATTTATTCGTCATTTTCCCCGAAAAGACTGTGAGCCCAATTGACGTCATAAACAAAGTTTTCAGAAACGGGATTGCCTAATTTTTCCTCGAAAAGCTTTTTTGTATCGTTATAAAGCTCCTCCCCAAGCTCCGCATTGGCAAAAATACCGTTTTCATCAAGAAAAGAAAGGATATTATTACCCTTTTCGTCTGTGCCGAAATAAACCTCGATAATCCGATTATCGGGATATTGCTTCATAACCATTCCTGCGTAAAAGTACTTTGCAACCTCAATTATCCTGTCGTCAAGACCCGTCTCGAAAATGCTGATTTTTTCACGCAAATCAAGAGGCGAGGTAACAATACGGTTGGTGTATTCCTTTGTAAAATCCCCGAAATCCTCAAAGCTTTCCATACCCTCTCCCGAGAGGATTTTAGCAGTATTTTCAATTGACTCCTCATCATTGTTTACAAGATAAATCATTAGCTGTTTGCTCATATCGTGATACAGTAGCGGATATGCAACAGACGCTTCTTTTCCGCACTTGGGGCATTTATAGGTGAAAATCTCCATATTCAGAATTTTTTCCTTTAATTCGGGGTTAAGCTGAATATTTACGCTTTTCCACATTTCAAATTCGCCCTCCGCTTTGCAGTAAGGACAGGTGATTGTTGTTTTCTCGTTCATTGACATAGTTTTTCCTCCCGTTTCTTATTCAATTATTATTGTATCATAAGTGCTGTACCCAAATCAGTACAATGACTGCTTTCAGCCCTTGATTCCGTAAAAACCGCACTGCATATAGGAGCACCAGAAAAGCTCCGCCGTTTCAAAGCCTGTTCTTTTCAGCAAATCAAGATGTTCGCCTATATTTATAGGGAAAAACTCTCGATTGTAACGCTGTGAATGGGCTTTCGCCTCCTCCTCGCTTCTGCCTGCCTCAATTCCGAAGCTTTCCACACGCTTAAGCACAATTTCCTTTCCCGTTTCGGTAAAAGGCGCTGTGTTTTCAAAGCAGATGAAAATTCCGCCCGGTTTCAGTGCTTTATAGCAATTAAGAACGGCTTTTTCCCTCGTTTCCCTGTCAAAATAATGATGGGACTGAATTGCTGTTACAATGTCAAATCTGTTTTCAAAGGCGAGATCTTCCGAGCCAACGCATTGAAATATGCAGTTCTTGTCTTTAAGCTTAGACCTTGCGTTGTCAAGCATTTTTCCGATGGGTCGCAGAGGACAGCTTCCGATAAATCAAGCCTTTCAAAGGCTTTAAGGGTGAAAGTGCCGCTTCCGCAGCCAGTATCAAGGAGGGACAGAGTTTTATTGCCGAAATATGCCTTGATAAGGCTGAAAATCTGATTATGTATTTCGTCATAGAAAGGGATTACCTTTCTGACGTTTTGGTCGTATTGGTTTGCATTAAAAGAGGTTTTGTTATCCATTGGTGTTCTCTCCTGTCGTTATACCCGCTAAATCCACCACTCGGGAGTTATCTCTCCAAGGGTGATTATTCTGTTTTTTCATAATCAAGCATTATTTCAATCTGCCCGTAGCTTTCGGGCATTAGCTGCACCATAAGCTCACGACAGGCTCCGCAGGGCGCTCCCGTTTTACCATCGGGCAGAATTGCCAGAACACGCTTTATTTCCTGTTCGCCGTTTGTTATCATATTGAAAATAGCATTTCGTTCAGCACAGATTCCCAGTGTGGAACAGGTATCAATGCATACACCCACATAAATTTTTCCAGAAGCCGACTGAACAGCGGCGGAAACCTCTCCTGCTGTAATATAGTCCGATATTTTTCTGCTGTTTTGTACAGCAAGGGCGGCTTTATACATTTCAATCCATATCTGCTCCATTTTATTCGCTCCTTGACTTTTTCTTTTATTGTATCACAAAATTACATCCTTGTACAGAAAATTTTTAAATACCTATTGACAACTGTATATATCGGTGTTATACTGTGTATATCGTATATATACACTTTATGAGGTATTCCATGGATATTATTTTGAGCAATTCATCGGACGAGCCTATTTATCAGCAGATAATTTCACAGATAAAGGCTCAGATAATGAACGGCACCTTGTCGGCGGGGGACGCCCTGCCCTCAATGCGTGTTCTTGCGGCGCAGTTAAGAATAAGCGTCATTACCACCAAAAGAGCTTATGAGGAGCTTGAACGTGACGGTTTTATCGAGAATTTTGCAGGAAAAGGGTGCTTTGTCAAGCAGCAGAATTCCGATTTTCTCAGAGAGGAAATCACCCGTCAGACTGAGGAGCTGCTCACAAAGGCTTGCGAAAAGGCGAAAATCTGCGGACTTTCCCTTGACGAACTGAAAGAAATACTCGACCTTGTTTACGGAGGAGAAACAAATGAGTGATTACGAAAACGCACTTGAAATAAGAGGGCTTACCAAAAAATACGATGGCTTTACCCTTAACAACGTAAGCTTCAATGTGCCAAAGGGCTGCATTATGGGCTTTATCGGTCAAAACGGCGCCGGCAAAACCACCACCATAAAATCCATTATTAACATTATTAAAGCAGACAGCGGCACAATAAAAATGATGGGGCTTGACCATATCAAAAACGAATATGAGATAAAGGAACAGCTTGCGGCTGTTTTTGACGAAATCCCGTTCCACGAAAGTATGACCGCCGCCCAGCTGAACATTATGTTCAAGGGAATTTACACCAAATGGGACGAGCAGAAATATATGAGCTACATTGAGCGTTTTGGATTGCCCCTGAAAAAGAAAATATCCAAGCTGTCCAAGGGCATGAAAATGAAGCTTCAGATTGCGACCGCCCTTTCCCACGGCGCAAAGCTGCTGATTATGGACGAAGCAACAACGGGACTTGACCCTATCGTAAGAAACGAAATTCTGGATATTTTCCGTGAATATCAGCAGGACGAGGACAACAGTATCCTTATGTCCTCCCACATAACAAGCGACCTTGAAAAGATTGCAGACTGCGTAACCTTTATCGACAGAGGAAAAATCCTTTTAAGCGGATACAAGGACGAAATACTGGAAAATCACGGTGTTATCAAGTGCAGCAAAGCCGAGCTTGCGGAAATTGCTCCCGAGGATTACATAAGCGTAAGGCTCAACGATTTCGGCGCAGAGGCAATGACCGACAATAAAGCCGAAATAAAGAAAAAATACCCCTCCCTTGCCGTTGAAAAAACCACCCTTGAAGAAATAATGCTGTTTTATGTAAACAGGGACAAAAAGGAGTGGGCATAATGAAAATGGGTTCGCTTAAGGGTCTTCTCTACCGTGAGCTGACTATTTCCAAAACAAGTATGATAAAATCGGCTGTTTCAAGCTCCTGCTTCATATTGCTGTACGCTCTTGCAATAATCAGCTACAAATTCGGCAATCTTGCAAAGTTTGAGTTTGACCCGTCCTACATAAAAAATGCATTAACGCTTATCCCCGTTTTCACGGTCTGCATTTTATGCTTTTCAGTTACCGAGGGAACAATTGCCGACATAAAGCCCCTGTGGGAGAAATTCCGCAAATCTACTCCTGCAAGCTGCTCGGCGTATGCTCTTGCTAAATATGTGCTCCTTGCTCTTTGTGCGGTTTTTTCGGCAGTTATTTCCTTTGCCTTGGTTTTGATTTCCGACCTTGCTTTCGGTACGGCATTTTCCTTTGAGGAAATGGCGGCGCCAATGATAATTCTCACTCTGTGCATTTTTATCGGCGTGCTTTCACAGAATCTGATTACGGCATTAAAATCGGTGGATAAGGGAATGATTGCTTCAATGGTGGTTATGGTTGTGCTCATTTCTCCCTTTATAAGATATATTATTACCGTTGACGAAAGCACCACAGCCGACGCTTTATTGACCCGTTTCGGGGCAATTCAGGACTTTTGTCTGGATTTATTCCCCTTTGTGCCCGTAATAATCATTGCTGTGCTGGCAGCAGGCTTTTTTGCAACCACAATGCTTTATAAAAGGAGGGAAAAATAATGAAAGGCTTTCTTTACAAAAATCTGCTGCTGTATCGTCCCTCTCTCTCCTTTATCGGCTGTATGCTGATAATTTCCTCCTTGTTTGTCATTATTCTTTCAAATATGCTGAACTCCGTAGGTATGCAGGGAGATACGGCAATATACATCATACTGTTTTTCTGCCTGTTCTGGTTTTCGGGATTTTTCAACGGAGAGCTTTTCAAGCAGGACGAAAGCCGTGTAGTAAACAGCTTTATTATTTCCGCTCCCAAAGGCTCAAAAAGGCATATTGCAAGCAAGTACATAATCATTTTCGGAATTTATCTGATTACTTTTCTTGTATGCTTCGGGGACAGCCTTCTTTCCAATATGGAATTGAATAACAAAAGTCTAATTCTGATTTTCTTTTTCAGCGTAAACCTTTTTTTCTCCGCCGTATCAATTCCCTTTTATGTAAGATTCGGCGCTGACAAGGGCAACGGAATTAAGTTTATCCCCTTGGCTATATTGGCGTTTGCATTGGTAATTTATCTGCTTTTCGGCGACATTTCCTTTATGTTTGAGGATGACGTGGTCATAGCTTTTCTGAACTACATTTCAGGCAGCAGCGTTGAAACGGTTTTCGCCCTCTCCCCTGCTGTGGCAATTGTACTTTACCTTATCTCCTATAAAATATCCTCTGCCCTTTATATAAAAGGCGCTGAAAACTATGAATAAACTAAGCCGCATTGCTCAAAACAATGCGGCTGAATTTTTCCTTAATATGCAATCAGCGTTCTTTAATAACCAGTCTGCGAAGTGCAATTATTATAACGGGCACAATAACAGCCTGTACTCCAAGACCAATAAATCCCGTCGTTATCTGCTGCCATACCATAGCAGGCTTTAATTCCGAAACGCCCTGAAACAGCGTTACGAGACCAAGAAAAGCCAGTCTGCCGCAAAGCTGTGCGGAAATAACCGCGGCAAATGCCCAAAGTCCGTTTAGCGAAATTTTCTTTGTG
>JBJERI010000168.1:0-9948 GCA_051882195.1 Ruminiclostridium sp.
AGCAGCTTCAAGGTCGCGGTTGTCGCTGGAAATGCCCGAAATTCCAAGGAATCCGGACTTCTTGTTAAGATAATCGCTCATTTCGGAAGGTGTAAGACCAAGCTTCTTCTGTACAAATTCAACAGCGGATGGGTCAACGCAGCCCGAGCGTGTTCCCATAATTACGCCGTCAAGAGGAGTAAAGCCCATTGATGTATCAACGGATTTGCCGCCATCAACAGCAGTAATTGAAGAGCCGTTTCCGAGGTGGCAGGAAACTATCTTAAGATCCTTTAAATCTCTGTTTGTTTCCTTAGCAAGCTTTGCGGTAACAAAGCGGTGAGATGTGCCGTGGAAGCCGTACTTTCTTACGTGATACTTTTCGTAAGCTTCATAAGGCATACCGAACATAAAAGCCTTTTCGGGCATTGTCTGGTGGAATGCAGTATCGAATACTACTGCCTGGGGAACGCTTGCGGGAACAACCTTCTTGCAGGCTCTCAGCGCAAGTGCGTGAGGATGATTGTGAACGGGAGCAAGCTCTGCAAGGTCGTCAATCTGCTGAATAACCTCGTCTGTAACAAGAGTGGTCTTGTCGAAGATTTCAGCGCCCTGCACTATTCTGTGACCTACTGCGGAAATTTCGTCCATGCTCTTGATAACAGCGGCTTCCCCTGTTGTGAGAACCTCAACAACCTTTTCAAAAGCCTCTGTGTGCGTCGGGAAATCGCAATCGGATTCATACTTTCTTCCGTCGAAGGTCTTGTGTGTGATGTGACCGCCGATACCGATTCTTTCACAGTTGCCCTTTGCGATTACGCTTTCATCGTCCATATCGATAAGCTGATACTTTAATGATGAACTGCCTGCGTTGATAACGAGAATTTTCATTACTAAAATTCCTTCCTTTTACATTTTTATCTAATATATTGTATAACAAATATCAAAAAAAATCAAGTCTTTTTGCCAAATATCGAAAAATTGAGGTGTTTTTATGAAAATTGCGGGAATAATCTGCGAGTATAACCCCTTTCACAACGGTCACGCCTACCATATTCAGCAGACGAAAAAGAAATTCGGCGCAACTCACATTGTGGCTGTAATGAGCGGTAACTTTACCCAGCGTGGAGATGTAGCTATAACCGATAAATGGAAACGTGCGGAGGCGGCGCTGAAAGGCGGAGCTGACCTTGTGATTGAGCTTCCTGTGGCTTACGCTTTGGGAAGCGCCGAGCAATTTGCCTACGGTGCCGTTTCGCTGCTTAATTCCCTTGGCTGTGTGGATTTGCTAAGCTTCGGCAGCGAGTGCGGCGATATTGATATGCTTGGCGAGGTGGTTGGAGCGGTGCAGTACGCCGTACAGACCGAGGAATTTTTCACCTTTATGAGAAACGGCGACACCTACCCCGTTGCGCTCCGCAAAGCTATTGAAAAATACTATACCGATGATGTAATAGAAACCCTCGCAACTCCCAACAACACCCTTGGCATTGAATATATGAAGCAGCTTGATAATTTCGGCTCGTCCATAAAGCCTGTGACAATAAAGCGTTTCGGTGCGTCCCACGATTCAAAGGAGCTTAAAGGCAATACCGCCAGCGCCTCGCAGTTAAGGAAAATGATTGCGGATGGACAGGACGTATCGGCATTTATGCCCAATATAACCATTACCGATTATGCCGACATCAGCAGGCTTGAAACGGCAATTCTTGCAAAGCTGCGTACAATGAGCCTTGAGGAGCTTGAACAGACCCCCAATGTGCTTATGGGCCTTGAAAACCGTATCCACAAGGCGGCACGGATTGCCCCCACCCTTAACGACCTGCTTTTCCTCATTAAAACAAAGCGCTACACAATGGCACGGTTAAGAAGAATTATTTTGTGCGCTTTTCTTGGAATTACCAAAAATGACTTGAAAAATCCGCCCTCTTATGTTAGAATTTTAGGTATGAACTCCAAGGGAAAGGAAATTCTTTCAAAGGCGGACTGCAATATCCCCATTGACACCTCGCTGATGGCATTGCTCAAAAAGGGCGAGCTTCAGAAAAAACAGGCATTGCTGGAGGAAAAATGCGGTAATATTTACGCCCTTGCCTTTGAGAAGAGGCTTCCCTGCGGAATTGACTTTACGGCTAAACCAATTATATTGAAGGACGAATGATTATGAGCGTTAAATTCAGTGAAATCAACTACAAAAATTTCGGCAAGTGCTTAAAAATCGACAACGGCATTGTTACTCTGCTGATAACCGTTGACGTTGGACCGAGAGTGATTTACTACTCCCTCAACGGAAAGGAAAACGTATTCAATGAGGACATTGAGCGCAGTACTGTCCGTGACTCCGAGGAGCTTCACAAGTTCTTTGACACAGAGGAAAACTGGTACATTTACGGCGGTCACAGGCTTTGGTCCAGCCCCGAAAGCTGGCCTGACAGCTACACTCCCGACAATTCCCCCGTTGCATACGAAATTTCGGGCAATTCCGTTGAACTGCGCCCACTGCCCCGTACAAAGGTAGGCGAGCAGCACATTATGATTGTGAAAGTGGAGGACAGCTGCTCAAAGGTAACTGTTACCCATAAAATAACCAACATTTCCGACAAAGAGCTTAAGCTTGCGCCCTGGGCAATGACCGTTGCCGAAAAGGGTGGCGTTGAAATTATCCCGCAGTGCCGCAAACAGACGGGTCTGCTTTCCAACCGTCGTATGATTATCTGGGAATACACCGATGTAAACGACGAGCGCTTTTATATGAGCAACAAATATATGACACTCCGTCAGACCGACAAGGAGCGCTCATTCAAAGTCGGCGTAAACAACGAGGACGGCTGGTGCGCTTACGTCAACAAGGGACAGGCGTTCAAGAAAAGCTTTGTTTTTGATGAAAACGCAGTTTATCCCGATTTTGACGTAAACTTTGAAACCTTTACCAATCAGTTTATCGTTGAAATTGAAACTCTCGGAAGGCTTGAAAACTTAAAGCCCGGCGACACCGCTGTTCACGATGAAGTATGGGAGCTGTTCCCCTGCGATGATAATTTTGATTGCAGAAACGATGATGAAATTGAAAAATTCGTTGATACATATTTAAAATGAAGCAAAAAATTCCCCTTGGCGCAGGCTGTTACGCTATGCCAAGGGGATTTTCTGTTTAATTTTACTGGGTAAGCTGCTCGATTTCTTCTGCCATTATCTTAATGTCGTTTACCATATCGCCAAGCTTTTCCGTGCCTGCGCTGTTTTCACGGATTGCGTCCGCAACCTGCTGAACTGCGCCGCAGTTGCTTTCAATGTTCTTGCTAACGCTGACAATTTCGTTGGAAACGGTGCTGCCGTTTGCGGTAACTGCGCCGATTACTCTGTTCATTTCAGCAATATTGCGGGAAATTTCGCTGTTTGCCTCGCTTAAAAGCTGTGCGGAGCGTTTCATTTCCTCCATACTGGAAAGTCCCTGATGAGTAAGCTGTGAGCTCTTTTCAATTGCCTTTACTGTGCCTGAAATATTGCCGATTACCTGCTCGATAATGTCGCTAATCTGCTCTGCGGCGGAGTTTGTCTTTTCGGAAAGATTCTTTATCTCCCCTGCTACAACCGCAAAGCTTCTGCCCGCTTCGCCTGCACGCTGTGCCTCAATTGAAGCGTTTATGGCGAGAATGTTTGTCTGTGAAGAAATATTTGTGATTACCTTTACAATATCGACGATCTGTGCGGACTGCTCGTTTAGCCTTGAAATAATGGCTCTGCTTTCGTCACTGCCCTTGTTTATCTCGTCCATTGAACGTGAAGCGAGGGATATTTTTTCGTTATTTTCGGCTGTTATTTCGTCCGCCTTATCCGTAAGCTCCGAAATTTTGTTGCTCATATCGGAAAGATTAACAAGGCTTGCGGAAATTTCAGTCATATTGTCCTCAACGGACTTGATATGGTGGAAATTTGCGTCGCTGTCACGGAGTACGTTTGCGGACTCGTTGGAAATACTGCGGTTTGCCTGTGCGGAGGAGCGTGCGATTGTGTCAAGCTCCGTTACCGTATTAAGCAGCTTGTGGGAAACCTCAAGGGATTTTTCACGCATCATCTGCTGCTGTTCCGCACCCATAAGGCTGCTTAACATTGAGGAAGTGCGCTTGCAGAGAATTGTGAAAATAGCGCTGACCGCCACAAGAATTATTGCACGGGGCAGAATACCGTAAAGGAAAAGCCTTTTCAGATCCGTAAGGTTATGATCCTCTACAAGCTCCATTACAAAGCATAAATACTGTCCCAGCGAAACGCTGATTATAGTAACAATGGTAGCGAAAATATTAAGCTTGCTTGAGAAGAACAAGCTTGCAATACCTATCGGATACACAAACAACAGTACTGCGTGGAACGAAAGGGTTATTGTAAGTACCATTGTAAACATAATTGAGCAGGTTACAATGACGTATTTAACCCAGTTTCCCGTTGCCTTTGCAACTTTGACTATAATTGTGGGTATTAGCAGAAAAACAGAACCCACAATGAATGCAATAAAAATTGTGGTTAGATCAACAACAAATATACCTATAACGTCAAGTATTGGCACCAATACGAATATTGCCGCCGTAATCGCCATTACCTTTGCAGCAGCCTTTTCAGCGCTGCGTTCATTTTCCTTTAAAAGACCCATTTTCCCTCTCCTATTCTGTTTCGTTTTATTTCTTTTTCATTGAAACCGCTTTTCCTGCAATAAACAGTACAGCAGTTACACAGATGAAAATAGCCACAAAGAAGTTGATTTCCTCGCTCCACCTTAACGCAAGCACCGCAGCGTCGCTGATTACAGCCGCCGCAAAGGGCAAGGGGCTGAATTTGTACTCCCCGTCCCCAAGGTAAAAGCCTCTCAGCATTATAGTGAAAAGTACCACCATTCCTGCCGAAACCAGTATTTCAACAGGGATAAACAGCCATGCAAGGTCGATTGCCGTATGATAAACAACGGGGATTGCCATTGAAAAGGCTACTATGTAAGCGAAAGAAAGCCACTTAATCAGCCCATTTCCGCCTTGCTTTACGCTCATTGCGGTATGAATTGCCATTGAAATAAGAATCATTCCGTAAGACGTAAACTGAATGGGCGGAATTGTTCCCTCCGTATGTACCATACCGCCAAGAAGCAGTATTCCCGCCGCAATTGCAAGATTGCCGAAAACGTCCCTTGCAGCCACGGGAGCGGCAGAAACCTTTCCGTTTTCATAACGCTTTACGTTAAACCTGCATTTTGCAATTATAAAAGCATAAGCGCCTACGATTGAGCAAACCGTAAGCACGGTCATATACCAATCGAGAAAATCATAGCTGCCGAAATCACCTGTGAACACCGTCACAAGACTGATTACTCTCTCAATGGAAAGTATGAGAAAATACAGCAGCAAAAAAATCATTTTTGCGCTTTCTGCTTTATTTTTTGCCATATTTATCACGTCCTTAGTAATACTATATTATATTAAGGTATTATAGCACAATAATTATTAAAAATCAATATTATTACAATAATTCCAAAAATCGGTTTTAGCATCATTCCGCAAGAATTTTTTCTATTGCATTAAGCTCATCATCGGTAAAGCTCATTTTTTCAACGCACTTTACATTTTCAAGTATCTGCTCGGGTCTGCTTGCGCCGATAAGGACGGTTGTTACCTTGCCGTTGCGCAGCACCCATGAAAGCGCCATCTGTGAAAGCTTTTGTCCTCTGCCTTTGGCAATTTCATTAAGCTTGTTTACCTTTTCGACAGTTTTTTCGCTTACCATACCGTCAACCCAGTTTCTCACCTTTTTTCTGCTGTCGGGCTTTACGCCGTCAAGATATTTGTCGGTAAGAATACCCTGATAAAGAGGAGAAAATACCGCCAGACCCAAGCCCTCTTCAACTGCGAAATCGTCCAGACCGTCGTCCTCAATCCACCTGTTCATCATTGAATAGGAAGGCTGATTAAGTACAAAAGGAGTTCTCAATTCTCTGAATATTTTAAGAATTTCCGCTGTCTTTTCACGGTTGTAGTTGGATATTCCCACATAAAGAGCCTTTCCCTGCTTTACAAGGCTGTCAAGAGCCACCGCCGTTTCCTCAAGAGGAGTGTTGGGGTCGTAAATATGGTGATAGAAAATATCCACATAATCAAGCTTCATTCGTATAAGGCTCTGGTCGAGAGAGGCTGTAAGATACTTTCTTGAACCGTTTCTGTCGCCGTATGGACCGGGCCACATTTCATAGCCTGCCTTGGTTGAAATTATCAGCTCGTCACGATAGGCTCTCATTCCCCTGTCAAGGATTTTACAGAAGTTTTCCTCCGCCGAGCCGTTATAGGGGTGACCGTAGTTGTTTGCAAGGTCGAAATGAGTTATGCCTGCGTCAAAGGCGGTATGGCACATATTTTCCATATTTGCAAAGTTATCGAGGAAGCTGAAATTCTGCCACAGTCCCAGCGATACAGCAGGCAGCTTAAGTCCGCTTTTTCCGCAGCGGTTATATACCATTTTTTCGTATCTGTGTTCGTCTGCAATGTACATTATAAAATATTTCCTTTCTGTGATATAATTTTATTTTAGCATACTATTGACAGCCTTGTCAATCTTATGATATCATTGACTTGTATAAATATATTAAGACGGGAGCTATTTATGGATATTGCGGAATACCCAATTGTTACCGACCCCTGCGGATTGCCCTTTGTGCTGTGCGGTATAGGCAAAACCGATCGACAGCAAAGCGTTGTGCATAACGACGGCAGCAGCGTTTATCAGATACTCTACGCCAAAAACGGCGTGGGAAGGCTTATCTACAACGGCTGCAAATACGAAATAAAGGCCGGCGACGCTGTGGTGTTGATGACCGATGTTCCCTATGAATATTTTGAGCTTGAACCGCCGTGGGAGATATGCTGGATAATTTTCACAGGGGAAAGTATGGATAAAACCCTCAGGCGAATGGGACTTGACAGCTTTGAGATTATCCATTTCAACAATATTTTCGTTATTGACGAAATATTCAGGCGGCTGCTTGAAAAGGCTGAAACAAAGGATGCACTGACTGTTTTCAACGCTGCCCCGGGCTTATTTGCCCTTATTACCGAGCTTTTCAGGCAAAAGCAGATTAACAGCAAGCTTACTCAGAAAAGCGACTTAACGCTGATTGTACCTGCGCTGAAATATATCGAAAAGCATTATAAGGAGCAGATAACTCTTGACGAAATTGCGGAAACGCTGGGCATAACTCCCGAGCATTTCTGTACTGTTTTCAAAAGCAAAATGCAGGTGCGGCCCTTTGAGTACATTGCCCTTATGCGTATTCAGGAGGCAAAACGTCTGCTTACAACAACGGATATGAGCATTGCGGAAATAGGCAAGGCGGTAGGCTACGCCGACAAAAGCTATTTCGGCAGCGTGTTCAAGAGATATGAGCGTGTTTCCCCCTCTGTTTTCAGGGGAAATTTCTGAGAAAGGTCATTGTATGGATAAAGGAATTTGCTATATTATAGGCGCAGGCAGCTTTTACGACGATAACATCAGCCCTGAGGAAAAGGATTATGTAATTGCCGCCGACGGTGGTTACAGATATACGGAAAGCCTTGGAATAAAGCCTGATGTTGTTATCGGCGACTTTGATTCGCTGGGAGAAACGCCCGATTTTCCCCATGTGATAAAGCTTAAGCCCGAAAAGGACAGGACAGACATTGCGGAAGCGGTGGAGCTCGGCATTGAAAAGGGTTACAGTCTGTTCAGAATTTACGGCGGCACAGGCGGCAGCCGCACCGACCACACTGTTGCAAATTTCCAGCTTCTTGCATATCTGTCAAGCCGTGGTATGCAAGGCTTTCTTTACGGCGAAAATGAGGTTTTCACGGCAATAACAGACAGTGAAATTACCTTTTCTCCGTCAGCAAGGGGCTATATTTCGGTATTCGCTCACAGCAATATATGTGAGGGAGTAACGCTGAAAGGGCTGAAATATCCCCTTGAAAACTACACTCTTTCCAACAATATTGCCCTTGGAGTAAGCAACGAATTTACAGGGGTCGAAAGCTCTGTTTCGGTAAAAAAAGGCACATTGCTTATTGCCTACCCGAAAATTACCGGATAAGGAGGAAACTGCTTTTCAAGGGTCAACGTAACAATCACAATACAAACCGCCGCAGCTGTACAAAGGCACAGCTGTATTTTTTTGAAACGGCTGAAATTACGGGGCTTCATAAAAAGTGCAATTACAAAGGCAGCAATGCACAAAATCCCGAACAGAACCGTAATTCCCATTGACGCAAAGGCTCCTCCTGCGCTTTGCTTTCCGTAACCGGGGAAAACCCAGTTAAGGGAGCGCAAAGCGTATTTTGTACTCCAGAAATATTGAAAGGCAAGATAGGCAAAGGGCAATGAAGCAAGCCACTTGAAAAGTGCTTGAAGCCTTGATTTGCTTATAAGCGCAAACCCGTATAGCGCCGCCATAAAAGCAACATAAACCAATACAAGCCAGTCCGTTTTCCAGAAAATAATGTCCGACAGAAAAACCGCAGGCACGAAAAACAGCGCAAGAATTGCTCCGTACCAAATAATGCTGATTACCGCAAAGACCTTGCCCTTCATCTCTTTTTGTAAAGGAGCAATTCTGGGTCAGCGCCGAAGCCCGAATATTCGCAGACTAAAATAAATTCATTGCAGGCAACAACTCCAAGACAGCGTTCCGAGCCTTGCTTTTCAATCTGATTGCCGAAATAAATGTTTTTGTCATCAAGGAATTTTACAGTCTGTCCGCTTGGAAGATTATATTCAAGATTTACAAAAAAGCCGTTGAGCAGGTTTAAATCGGAAACCTCAAGTCCCTCAATTCCCAGCCCATTTATCTCGCTTATTAGCTGCTTTTTAAGAGCGTTACAGCCCTCTGTACCGCACTTTTTGATACATTCGGCGGCAACGCAGCTTCCGCCGAATGGGTGACCGTCTGTTTTGATACAGCCTCCGCATTCCGAAAGTCTGTCACATTTTGTACAGCAATCTGTACCGCAAGTTGAAATCATAATTTTTACTCCTTTTATTCTGTTTTCAAAATTGTTTTATTTCCGTCAATGAGACGCCATTCAGTCGCCTTTCAGATAGCGTACAGCAATCTGCGTCCGATGTTCAAGCCCTGTTTTTTCAAGGATAACGCTTATGTAATTTCTAACCGTGCCGTTTGACAAAAACAGCGTTTCGGATATTTCAGCGTTTGAATATCCCTCCGCAATAAGCTTCACCACTTCAAGCTCACGGTCGGTAAGCAGGCTGAAAACAGCGCTTTTGCCGTAGCATTTTATGGCGGCGTCACGGATATAGGAAAGTATATCCTGCTGAAAAACCGTACCGCCGCTGTAAACCGTCCTAAGTGCGCTGAAAATGCCCTCTGTGGGGGAATTTTTCAGTATGTAGCCGCTTACTCCCGCCTTTAGCGCACGGCAGATAAGCTCCTGCTCGTCAAAGGTTGTCAGCAGCAAGGGCTTGCAAAGCTCCTCCTTAAGCATTATTTCAGCGGCGCTTATTCCGTCCATAACGGGCATTCTTATATCAAGCATGGCAATATCTGCTTTGTTTTGTCTGCAAAGCTCAACCGCCTCTGCGCCGTTACAGCCAACGCCCACTATTTCAAAATCGGGCTGTGATGATATTATCATCTTAAGTCCCTCTCTGATTATGTTGTCATCGTCCGCAAGTACAATTTTCATAGCTTCTCCTGATTACCGAAAATGTTTATTATTGCAAAATAGCTTGGTTCCATAAGGAAAACGCATTTTCCTCCTGCAAGCACCGTTCTTTCCTCAATGGCTGTAAGTCCCGTGCTTTTTTTAATGCTGCCCGAGCCGCCGCCGTTGTCCCTTAGTTCTGCTCTGATTATCTTGTTCATCACCGTTACGGTCAGGGAAAACTCAGTCGCCTTTGAGTGTTTAAGGGTGTTTGTAAGAGCCTCCACAAGATTTTCCTTAATGC
>JBJERI010000169.1:0-9940 GCA_051882195.1 Ruminiclostridium sp.
TGGTGGGAGTTACAGGGCTCGAACCTGTGACCCTCTGCTTGTAAGGCAGATGCTCTCCCAGCTGAGCTAAACTCCCGCGTCAACAACATCATTGATTATACAGCATAAACGTGCATTTGTCAACAGTTTTTCTGCAAAAAATTTCACTTTATTAAATTTGCTGTAAAATTTTCGTAAAAATAGCGATATTTTATGCAAAATAAACTGTATATTTTCCGAAATAAGGCGAAAAATAATCGTAAAACATTATGAAAGGAAAATAAAAATATGATAATGGATAAAATCGCACTGTTTATTCTGCTTGTGGGCGGACTTAACTGGGGTCTTGTGGGACTTTTCCGCTTTGACCTTATCGCCTGGGCATTCGGCGGCAGCGCCTCTGTAATCAGCAGAATACTTTATATAGTTGTAGCCCTTGCTGCAATATGGTGCATTTCTCTTTATTTCAAGAAAAACGAGCTTATTGAAAATAAGTAGCTGATTTCCCCGCGAAAAGGGTACCCCTTTTGGCAATTCCGCCTCGCCGTCATTATAGATAATTTGCTCGGCGGGGCGAAAACTGCTTTATGGCTTCCCGTGTAAAAGCGGGGAAAATTTTTTTATAAAATGAAACTTTTTGCATTTTTGGAAAGTCTTATATACAGAAGACAAAAATTACTGCGAAAGGACATCAGTTATGAAAAAGCTACTTTCTTTGATTATGGCGGCGGTAATGGCCGTTGTTATGATTGTTCCCGTTTCTGCCGCAGGAACGGACTCGGCTCTCAAATCAGCCATTACGGTTGCAAAGCAGAGAGTTACTGTTCCAAGCGAGTACACCCAGTTCGACTACGACAGCTACAGCGACAGCGGAGTTAAATATTACAATCTCCACTGGTTCCCCGAGGACAGGAGTGCTTCTCTCTATGTTCTTGTGTCGGGCAAAATAATCTACACCGTTGAGAATTACGCTAACAGCTCTTCCAATGACGGCAATCCCTCTTTTGGCGAAAAGACCCGCAGTCAGCTTATCAGCGCCGCTAAAAAGCAGCTTAAAAAAATCAACCCCACAATTTACAAAAAGCTGTTAATTGACGAGGAAAGCTTTGTTTCATCGCTGTACGGCGATTATGCAACAATTCGCTTTGACAGATACGAAAACGGCATAAGGGTTTACAACAACGACGGCACAATCACTCTTGACAAGAACACAGGCGCGCTTAAGGGCTTCCGTCTTAATTGGTGCACCGGACTTACCTTTGCAGACCCCGAAACCGCTATTTCTCTTGAGGAAGCTGAAAAGGCATTTTCAACAGAATACATACTTGAACCCGTTTACAGACTGTTTCCGAATTATGACGAGCAGAAATATGACGTAAGCCTGCTGTACATACAGAAAAACAGAGGCGACCTTGACGCCTTCACAGGCAAGCTGTCCGATTTCAACGCCAATTTCTACGGCACAGGCTTCTGGGACGAGGACTTCGACGACTGCGTTGAGGAGGATTCAAACGACGCAGGAAAGTTCACAGAGGAAGAAATGAAGTCCATTGAGGCAAACAACAAGCTTAAAACTATTGAAGAGCTTGAAGAAATAATCAAGAACAACTCTGAAATTATTTTCTCGGACGATTTCACTCTGAAAAGCTACAATCTTACACACGACCTGTTTGACGAGGATACATACTTCTGGACGCTGAATTACAGCAACAAAAGCTGGTCAAAATATCTCAGCATAACCTTTGACGCACAGACAGGTAAAATCCGCTCATTCAATCAGAATGTTGAAAGCAAGGGCATTCCTGCAAGCCAGTTTGACACCGCCGCTGCCAAAAAGAAAGCGGCAGCCTTTGCAAAAGCGGAAATGGGCACAAAGAAGTTTGCAAAGTACAAATTCACCTCCTGCGAGCTGGATTCCTATTTTGACAGCAAAACAGGCGTTGAATATGCAAACAACTGCTATGTGACCTATGACAGATACGAAAACGGCATAAGAGTTGAGGGCGACAGCATAACCGTTACGTTAAACTCCAATAACGAAATATCATATTACGGTTCAAGCTACACCAAGGCAGCCTTTGAAAAGAAGGATTATATTTCCACGGAAAAGGCTTTTGAACGCCTCTTTGAGCAGACTCAGCCCACAATTTCCTACAAGTGCCATATTGACTATTCAGACAAGAAATTCACCAGAACCTCGGCTCTCCTTTACAGCCTTGAAAGCTTTACTCTTGACGCTGTAACAGGGGATATGGTAACCTACTTCGGCACAGCCCTTGAAAAGAATACCAACACCTACGGCGGCTATACCGATATAAAGGATAAGGAACTTAAGAAGATTGCGGAGCTGCTGGAGGATTACGGCGTTGCGCTTCCTACTTCCAACGGCAAGCTTTATCCCGATAAGGCAATTACCGAGGCTGATTTCATTGAGCTTCTCGGCAACGTAAATATGTGGAGCGACTATGAGTACGGCAAAACCGCCAAGTCCATAACAAGACAGGACGCACTGAAATATATGGTTTCCGCTCGCTACGGCAGCGAGGTTGCGGAGCTAAAGGGCATTTTCAAATCCCCCTTCAGCGACCTTAAGGACAGCAGCAAATACGTCGGCTATGCCGCAATTGCCTATGCAAAGGGCATTGTATCTGGCGAAAAGCTGAATCCTACCGATAAGCTAACCAAGGCTGACGCCTTAAGATGGGCTTACAATTACATCATTAACAGTTGATTTCCCCCACTCTCTCTTTTATACTAATAACCAAGGTTTATTGGTTATTAGCCTCAATCCGCTCCGAGCCTATGGCAAGGGGCGGATTCTTGTATGATATTCGGGTGAAATTTTTATAAAGTTTGCAAAAACACTTGTAATTCTTGCTGTAATGTGTTAAACTGTAAATAACTAAAACCAAAGGGGAACGATAAAAATGAGCAGTTTACCAAAAGAAAAAAATCTTGACAATTTATTCAAGGCTGTATTACAGCTTAAAACCATTGACGAATGCTATGACTTTTTCGACGACCTTTGCACAACAAAGGAGCTTCATTCCATTTCACAGCGCCTTCACGTTGCAAAGCTGCTGACGGAAAATAAGGTATATAACAAAATCGTTGAGGAAACGGGCGCAAGCACCGCTACAATCAGCCGTGTAAAGAGAACAATCGAAAAGGGCAACAACGCTTACGAAATGGTATTCGAAAGGCTTGGTTCCGACGATAAGTAATGCAGGGCTATTGTGATTTTGCGCAGTTCTATGACGCATTGACCGCCGACGTGGATTATAAAGCCATAACGAAGTATTACGACGGGCTTATAGGCAAATTCGGCGGCAAAAAGGGAATTCTGCTGGATTTAGCCTGCGGTACGGGGTCGACCTCTGTGCTTTTTTCAAAAATGGGCTATGACGTTATCGGAGTTGACGGCTCGGAGGAAATGCTGAACATTGCCCTTGGCAAGGAGCACGAGGGCATTGAGTATCTCTGTCAGGATATGTGCGCTTTGGATATGTACGGTACGGTGGATCAGACAGTATGCTCCCTTGACAGCATAAATCACCTTGACGGAGCGGAACAGGTGCAGAAAGCCTTTGACCTTGTGTCCCTGTTCACAAATCCGGGCGGACTGTTTCTTTTCGATGTGAACACGGTGTACAAGCACCAACAGATTCTTGGGGACAATACCTTTGTGTACGACCTTGAGGACTTGTACTGCGTATGGCAGAATCAGTATGCGGGAGAGGGAAAAACCGACTTTTTCCTTGACTTTTTCGCTGGGGAAAAGGGCGTTTACCGCCGCTATTACGACGAATTCAGCGAGCAGGCGTATCCTTTGGAGCAAATGAACGAAATGCTGAAAAGGGCAGGCTTTGAAATTCTCGCCTGCTATGAATATCTGACGGAAAATCAGCCCTCGGATATTTCGGAAAAAGTAACCTATGTAGTAAGGAAGTAATTGATTTGGGAAAAATTGTGCGGGCTTTATCGGCTGACGGCAGCGTGCTTTGTTCAGCCATTAACTCAACTGATATAGTAAACGAAATTTTCAGGATTCATCAGACAACCCCTGTTGCAACGGCGGCTCTCGGCAGACTTGCAACAGCAGGTTGCATTATGGGCGCAATGCTCAAAGGCGAGGACGACAGCCTTACAATCCGTATTAACGGAAACGGGCCTGCGGGAACAATGGTTGTTGCCGCCGATTATATGGGCAATGTGCGCTGTTATACCGAAAATCCGCAGGTGGATTTGCCCCTTAAGCCAAACGGCAAGCTTGATGTTTCGGGCTATGTGGGCAAGGACGGATTTTTGGGAGTGGTAAAGGATTTGGGGCTTAAAGAGCCTTATGCAACCCAGATTCCTATTGTTTCAGGGGAAATCGCAGAGGATATAACAAGCTATTATGCTATAAGCGAGCAGATTCCAACTGTTTGCGCATTAGGCGTACTGGTTGACCGTGACTGGACGGTAAAGTCCGCAGGAGGCTATATTATCCAGCTTGTTCCGCCTGTAAACGAAAAGGCAATAGACGTTATCGAAAAGAACATTGCACAAATGCAGAGCGTAACTCAGTTAATAGAGTCGGGACTTACAAGCGAGCAGATTGCGTTAAAGGGTCTTGAGGGACTGGGCGGCGAGGTGCTTGACAGCTGGGAGGTAAGCTACAAGTGCAGATGCAACCGTGAGCGCACCGAGGAAATGCTTATTAGTCTTGGTAAAGCCGAGCTTGAAAAGTTAGCGGCGGAGGACGAAAAAACCGAGGTTTGCTGCCATTTCTGCGATAAGAAGTATTATTTTACCCGTGACGAGATTTTAAAGTTGGCTGAAAACAGCAAGTGATATAAATGCTGACCCCGAGTTAAAGGCTCGGGGTTTTGTTATGTCCGTTTTTGTATATTCACAGCTTTTTTTCTGATAATAATGAAAACAACAGAAGTCAGAAAGGAAAAACTATGAAATACAGAAAGCTTATACCCGTTATTCTTGCGGCGGCAATGCTCTGCGGCTGTGAGCCAAACGTTCCCGATACAACAACGGACGTTTCCTACACCTCCACACAAAATCCCGGCAACGGAACTGATGAAAACTTGTCCCCAAGCGAATCCGACCACATTGACGACACGCAGAACAGCACCGAAAACGGCACAGCTGCTCCCGAAATAAGCGGCAATCCGGGGGAAGTTGTGCAGGTGGATTCCCTCAGCTTTGAGGAAATGGACAGACTGGACAATACCAAAATCGGCTGGGGTCTTGGCAAGGAGAAAAATGCCGATGGACAGCCCCTTGACGCTGTAAACGCAAACTCAAAGTACGGCGGCTACGACGCATTGTTCCTTGGCAATTCGGGGGAGAAGAAAATGTACCTTACCTTTGACGAGGGCTACGAAAACGGAAAAACCGCAGAAATTCTTGATATTCTCAAGGAAAAGAACGTAAAGGCAGCCTTTTTTGTCACCTACGATTACTGCAAATCCTCTCCCGAACTTGTACAGCGAATGATTGACGAGGGGCATACCGTGGGAAATCACTCCTACACCCACCCATCTTTTCCCGACTGCTCGCTGAAAGAAGTTCTTGACGAAATAAAAATGCTGCACGACTATGTTTCGGAAAATTTCGGCTATGAAATGACTCTTTTCCGTTTCCCGAAAGGGGAATTTTCGGAGCGCTGTCTTGCGGCAGTGCAGAGTATGGGCTATAAAAGTGTGTTCTGGAGCTTTGCCTATGCTGATTGGGACACGTCGAATCAGCCCTCTTATGCCGAAGCGTATGAAAAAATAACCTCCTCCGTTCACCCAGACGCCATATATCTGCTTCACGCAGTTTCGGAAACAAATGCCTCCTGCTTGGCTGATGTTATAGATTATTGGACTTCCGAGGGATATAATTTGGCAGAAATTTCGTAAAATTAGCCTTGTTTTTACTGTCGATAAATGTTATAATAAAGTAAAATCGGTGTAAAATCAAAGTAAAACGGAGTACACATGAGTATTATAAACATAATTTCGGCATTTGGAGGTCTTGCCCTGTTCCTGTACGGAATGTCAATGCTGGGAACGGGACTTGAAAAGGTTTCGGGCGGTCTGCTCGAAGCTGTACTTAAAAAGCTGACCAGCAATATTTTCTTAGGAGTGCTTTTCGGTGCGGTGGTAACAGCCGCAATTCAGTCCTCTGGCGCAACCACGGTTATCGTAATCGGTCTTGTAAACGCAGGACTGTTAAAGCTTCGGGGCGCAATCGGCATTATTATGGGCGCAAATATCGGTACAACCATTACCGCTCAGATTTTAAGGCTTACCGACCTTGAGGGAAACGCAGACGCAGGCCTTTTTTTACAGCTTCTTAAACCGTCAACCCTGTCGGCGGTTGCGGCGGTTGTGGGACTGCTTATTTTCCTTACCGCAAAGAAAAGCAAGCGCAAGACTATCGGCGAAATTTTAATGGGCTTCAGTATTCTGTTCACGGGAATGCTAACAATGGAAAGCTCTATCAAGCCTCTTGCGGAAATGCCCGAGGTTTCACAGATATTCGCAAGCCTTGAAAATCCCTTCCTTGGCGTAATCGCAGGTGCAGTTTTAACGGCGCTTTTGCAGTCCTCATCCGTTTCCGTGGGCATTTTGCAGGCATTGTCAACCACAGGCGTTATCACTTTCTCCTCTGCATTCCCCATTATTATGGGTCAGAACATCGGCGCCTGCATTACCACCCTTATTGCAAGTATCGGCGCAAACAAAAACGCAAAGCGTGCCGCAATGATTCACCTTTACTTCAACGTAATCGGCACGGTGCTTTACCTTGCGGTGGTTTATATTATTGTGGGAATACTCACAGGCTCGGGCGCGGCAGAGGGCGTTGGCGGCGATATTATGAGCTTCTGGAACAGCACCGTTGACAAGGGTGTTATTGCCAACTTCCACGCTATATTCAATATTTCAATAACAATTCTGTTTATTCCCTTTGCGTGGCTGCTTGAAAAGCTGGCGCTTATTACAATCCGCGACAAAAAGGGCGATAAGGAGCACGAGCTTGATACGGAAAATCTTCTTGACGAGCGTTTCCTTTCAACTCCCGCAATCGCTCTTGCACAGGCGGAAAAGACCCTGCTTACAATGGCGAAATACGCTCAGTACAATTTCCGTGAAACTCAAAAGCTGTTTGCTAAATTTGATACCAAGGCGGTTGACCGCATAAAGGAATACGAAAATACAATCGACCTTTTGGACGACCGCATAAACAACTACCTTGTGCAGATGTCCAACTACTCCCTTACCGCCGCCGAAAATCGCACTCAGACTTTCCTGCTGCACCTTACGGCTGAATTTGAGCGTATAGGCGACTATGCGTACAACCTTATGGAATGTGCCGATACCCTTAACGATAAGAGCGTTAAGTTCTCCGAGGCGGCGATGCACGAAATAACCACCCTTTACGGCGCAGTTGACGAAAGCATTGAAATGGCGATCACTGCCGCAACCTACAAGGACACCAACGTTTCCAAGCGAATCGAGTCCCTTGAAGAGGTAATAGACGTGCTGGAGGAAACCATAAAGGCTCGCCATATCCAGCGCTTTAAGTCGGGACAATGCGGCGTTGACGCAGGTATTGCCCTTGTGGATTCGCTTACAAACCTTGAACGTATCGGCGACCACTGTGCAAATGTTGCCGCATATATTATCGCTGAAAATAATCCACAAATCGAGATGAAGTATCATACATATCTCGAGCAGCTTCACATCAGCGACAGCGAGGACTTTGCGGAAGCGGCGGAGGTATTCTCCAAGAAATACAGACTTTGATAATTTTTTATAAGAGGAAATCCCATGCGTTTTGCGTGGGATTTTTTATATTTCAATAATAATTACGGAGTTATTCGTGTATTTTCGACACAATTCGACATAATATTCGCTCAAAATCACAATAATTTATAATTCGACAAAATATGACATAATTCACGTTGAATCTTCTTTTTGCAAATGGTATACTTTAACAAAACGCTTGGAGGTTTGACGGTGGATAAGCTTATTGACAACAGAATAACATACGCCGACAGGCTGACAAGGCACCTGCTTGACTCGGCAAGAAACACAGGCGGCTATGCCAAAAGGTTTGACAACGAGCGATATGGCTATTTATGCGGAGTTATCCACGATGTGGGCAAGTTTGCGGAGGAATACAGAATTTGCAGGCGTAACGGCGGCGATTATCCCCTTTATTCCGAGGCGGCGGCTGTATGCAATAAGCTTGGCCCCGGCGGCAGGCTCATTGCCTACTGCGTTGCAGGTCTTGAAAATGGGCTGATTAATTACGGCTGTGATTCATCGCAATCGGAAGATACTCTTTGCGGCATATTGGACAAATCCGAGGGCAATGCAAGTTTTCCCGATGAAATTGAGGAGAGAATAAAGCTGCCCATTATTCCCGTAGTAATTCCCTTTATGGACGGCGGATTTTCCTATTCCTTTTTCGTCAGAATGATTTTCTCCTGCCTGCTCGAAAGCGAGATTTGCGGTAAATATATCCCTTGCAATGCTCCCGATTATTCGGCTTGGCTTGGGAAAATACAGAGGGTTGCGGAGAGCAGTCCTTACGGCGAGCAGATTATGGCGGCTGTAAAAGCGGGAAGCTGCGACCAGAGCATTATGTCTGTTTCAATGCCCAAAAATCAGCGAATAATTCCCCTTGCTTTTGCCGCTTCCCATGGGGAACGAAACGGTCTTGACCGTATAATTTATGTGGTTTCGGAGCAGTCTATGCCCGAAATTGCCGCAAGGGAAATAGGTGAAATAACAGGCAGCGCAGACTTTTTTACCGCCCACTGTAACGCTTCAAAGGGCAGCTTCAGCCATAGCTTTTCGGGGCAGGCAATTGTCACCACCCACGAGCATTTTTTCAATTCCTGCTTTTCGGCAGAGAAAAACTATTGCCGAAAGCTTCACAATCTTGCAGGCAGTATTATTGTTTTTGAGGATTTGTGGCAATATGACAGGGGAAAGCTTTTGCCGTATGTCAGCGTTATAATCGAGATTGTTCGCAACTGCAACAGCAGCGTACTCCTTGCAAATTCGGCTCAGAGCGGCTGGATGAGGGTTTTTCCTGCCGTTGAGCCTGTCGACAGGAAAAAGCTGCCTAAGCCTGCCGAAAAGAAATATACCCTTGCCTTTGAGGATTATTTTACGGCAATGGAGAGCGCTAAGGCAGATGTGCTTGTACTTTACAATGACCTTGATAAGGCGTTGGAGTGTTTTGACGCTGCGGAAAACACATATTTCTTGTCCGAATATATGTGTCCTGCTCACAGGGAAAAGGTTTTTGAGCAGATAAAAACGCCCTCCGAAAGCAAAAGGATTGTTTTTGCACGAAAGGCGGTTGGTGAATTTTCCTGTGTAATCTGTCTTGACAATGACCTTGATTTATTTTTCGAAGCGGAAAACGGCTGCGCTGACGGAGGAAGAATTAACGTCTGCGGCGGCAATGAAAGTGAATACACAGCCGAGGAAATAAAGCTTGCCATTGATAAGCGGTATTCCGACAGGGAATCCCTTGATAAAAACAAAATAGGGTCGTATTTTAAGGGCTGCGGACTTTCCTCCGAAAAGCCCGATGAAAGCTTCAGATTTCAGTTTAAAACAGTAAGCGGGCTTGCCGCAGAAAGCACGGTGCCTCTTATAATTCCTTTTGAAAAGGAAATTGACATAAAGAACGCCGTTTCCGACTCAGAGCTGCAAAAGTACATAATCAACATTCCCGTTTCGGCTTATGAGCGGCTTTTGCGTGAGGAAAGCGTAATGCCAATAAACGGCAGAGGGGGCGTACTTATGGACAAAAGCCTTTACCGCAGCGAAACAGGCTTTATTTGTAATACTGATTTCTAATCTCCTTATAGACAAAGTCTATAAGGAGAGCCGCCTAAAAGGCGGCAAGCCAAAACCGATGGTTTTGGCGGAATTAGTATTGAACGGCTTTC
>JBJERI010000170.1:0-9939 GCA_051882195.1 Ruminiclostridium sp.
AATATTTCATAAAAATAAGGAAAAAACTATTGACAAATGAAAATTTTTAGCTTATAATAAATTTATTAGAAATGCGATGAAAGGGAACAAAACTTTTCTGCACTTTCAGAGAGCCGTTGTATGGTGTGAAACGGCAATGCGGATTTGTCATAGCTCGCCCTTGAGCAGTCGGCTGAATTCAGTAGGCTTGAACGGGTTCTCCCGTTATAGAGAAACACATTGTTAGATGTGGCTAAGGTGGACGATTACGTCAAAAAGAGTGGTACCGCGAGGAATTATCCCCGTCTCTTTATGAGAGGCGGGGTTTATCTTTATGTAAACCATCACCTTTCCACAAAGAAAGGACTTATTATGAAAAACACAAACAAGTACTCAAGAGGCTACTTCATGCCGCCCGTATGCGAAATGCGCTGGGCAAAGAAGGAATACGTTGACAAGGCGCCGATTTGGTGCTCTGTTGACCTGCGTGACGGTAATCAGGCTCTTATCGTTCCTATGAGCTTGGAGGAAAAACTGGAATTTTTCACATTCCTTGTAAAAATCGGCTTTAAGGAAATTGAAATAGGCTTCCCTGCCGCTTCCGAAACGGAATACGATTTCTGCCGTGCGCTGATTGAGCGCAACTTAATCCCCGACGACGTTACAATTCAGGTACTTACACAGTCCCGTGAACATATCATCAAGAAAACCTTTGAGGCCTTAGAGGGCGCAAAGAACGCTGTTGTTCATCTGTACAACTCCACCTCCGTTGCACAGCGTGAGCAGGTTTTCCGCAAGGAGAAGAAGGAGATTATCGACATTGCCACCTTCGGCGCAAAGCTGTTAAAGGAATATGCCGAAAAAACTCCCGGCAACTTCAAGTTTGAATACTCCCCCGAAAGCTTTACGGGAACTGAAATGGATTTCGCTTTGGAAATTTGCAACGAGGTGCTGAAAATATGGGAGCCAACAGCGGACAACAAGGTTATTATCAACCTGCCAGTTACCGTTGAAATGTCAATGCCTCACGTTTACGCAAGTCAGGTTGAATTTATGTGCGACAATCTGTACAAGCGTGAAAATGTAATTGTTTCCCTGCACCCCCACAATGACAGAGGCTGTGCAGTTGCGGATACGGAAATGGGCTTGCTGGCAGGCGCTGACCGTGTTGAGGGAACATTGTTCGGAAACGGCGAGCGCACAGGCAATGTTGATATTGTAACTCTCGGTCTGAATATGTTCACCCACGGCGTTGACCCCGAATTAGACTTCTCAAACATTCCCGAAATCGCAGCACTCTATGAGCGTATGACGGGAATGAAGATTTACGACCGCCAGCCATACAGCGGCGCACTGGTATTTGCCGCATTCTCAGGCTCGCATCAGGACGCAATTGCAAAGGGTATGAAGTGGCGTGAGGAAAAGAACACAGACAAGTGGACTGTTCCCTATCTGCCTATCGACCCCCACGACATCGGCAGAGAGTACGACGGCGACGTTATCAGAGTAAACAGCCAGTCGGGCAAGGGCGGTATCAGCTATCTTCTGAAAACAAAGTTCGGGGTAAATCTGCCCGATAAAATGCGCGAATCCGTTGGCTACGCAATCAAGGACGTGTCCGACAAGCTTCACAAGGAATTATCCCCCGACGAGGTCTACAGCACATTTAAGGAGCAGTTTGTTAACGTTGAAACAAAGATAAAGTTTATCGAGGTACACTACACACAGGGCAGCGAAATTCAGGCTACGCTGACAATCAAGCACAACGGCACTGAGCGCACTATTACAGGCTCGGGCAACGGACGTCTTGACGCAGTAAGCAGCGCATTGAAGAAATGCCTTGGAATCAAGTTCTCCGTTGTTTCCTACAACGAACACGCTCTTGAAGTAGGCTCAAAGTCAAAGGCAATGGCTTACGTTGAAATTGCCGACGAAAACGGCAGAATCAGCTGGGGCGCAGGGCTTCACACGGATATTATCAACTCCTCTGTAAGTGCTCTCATCAGTGCTCTGAACAGAAGCGAAATTATCAAGTAAAACTCAATCACATAGCAAAAACTCCCGACGTTTTGCGGCGTCGGGAGTAAAATTATTGCATAAAAAAAGACGAACCGAAGTCCGTCTTTATTTCAAGCTTAATCAGTCAGAAACGTATGGGATTAAAGCGATCTGTCTTGCTCTCTTGATAGCTGTTGTAAGCTCTCTCTGATGATAAGCGCAAGCGCCTGTTACACGGCGTGGTAAAATCTTGGAGCGCTCTGTCATGCACTTCTTTAACTTAGCAACATCTTTATAATCGATGAATTCAGCTCTATCAACGCAGAACTGGCAAACTTTTTTTCTTGCACGCTTTACGGGACGAGCATTTCTGTCGTTCATTTCTTTTCTTTCAGCCATTGTCTTTTCCTCCTGTAAAATTAAAATGGATATTCATCATCTGAATCTGTAGTTTCTACAAAATCGTTTGCATTACCTGATGTTGTAACCGGCGCTGAATTAGTAGCTGCTGCAGGATGAGCTGCAGGGGCTTCTGTTGGGGGCGGCGGATATGAGCCGTAACCCGAGTTAGTGCCCTTTGGCTCGCCTGTGAAACGAGCGTTATCTACAACCAGCTCTACAACTGTCTGGGTGGAGTTGTTCTTGTCAACATACTGACGTGTCTGCAGCTCGCCCTCAACCAAAATCATTCTGCCCTTTGAGAAGTAGCGTGAAATGAATTCTGCATTAGTGCGCCAAGCTACAATATTGAAAAAATCAGACTTTTTTTCTTCGCCTTTTACTTGATAGCTGCGGTCAACTGCAATTCTGAACGTAAGAACAGGAACGCCGGTGGGTGTTGTTCTTAATTCAAGGTCATTGCATATTCTGCCCATCAATATTGCTTTGTTGAACATACTCTTTCCCTCCTCCGACTATTACTTGCGTACTGTTACGATTGAACGTAAAACACCGTCTGTGATGTTAATGATACGCTCAAACTCAGCCGGAAAATCGGGCTTGCAATCGAAGCTGTAAACTACATAGTAGCCGTCGTTCTCATAGTTGATTGGATAAGCCAGCTTGCGCTTGCCCCAGTCGTCAACATTAACGAGTTCACCGTTTGCCTTGATTAAATCTGTGAACTTAGCTACCAGATTAGCCACCTGTTCTTCACCGTTCTTTACGGAGAAAACAACAACTGCCTCGTACTTTTCGTTAAGCTTTGCCATTAGTAAAATACCTCCTTATAGACTTATGACCCACAGTCCTGCTGTGAGCAAGGACGCTTTGGGCGCTTCTCACCCAAGCTTGTTTATTATAACAGAATATGCCACAATTGTCAAGCATTTTTTAAAAAATTGTTTTTCCTGTCACAGCAGAAAGAATTAAAGCCAGCACAGGCTGATGAAGCAGATAAATCCACAATGAATGACGTCCCGCAAAGGCAAAGAAGGGCTCGTGGCATCTGTAAAACCAAGCGGGGAATTTGTTACCCTTAACGTAAACTCCAACGTATGCTCCCGCAGCAAAAACGAAAAACCACGGCAGCAACGGAAAAAAATCCACCGATGCAAAGCCATATTTTATAAACCCAAAGGGAAAAAGCAGACCTGCGCTGTAAATTTCGTCGGGTATTTTAAGCGAAAAGCCTTTTGCAAAGCCGAAATACCTTTCCTTAACTCCATGGGTCAGCCAAAACAGCAAGGCGCTTGCTCCAATAGCATAAGGCGGTGCAATTTTATCGGCAAAATTTTCGCAAAGCCCGAAAATCATCATACACACACCAAGCAAATGAAGTATGCCGAAATAAATAGGCGCTTCGGGGGTTACAAAGGCGGTAACAAAGGTCATCACCATACCGAGGAAAAAGCACTGCACTCCCCTTTTGAGGTTGTTTTTCGAATAGCGGCAGGCAATGCCCGAAATGAAAATGAACGTTCCCGCAAAAAAATCACGGACAATGCCGAACCAATCGTCCATAAAAATCGGCACCTTTATGCCGTAAAAGTAGCTTAAATCGAACATAAGATGATAAACCACCATACAAACGATGGCAAAGCCTCTTATTTCGTCAAGCATTCCCACTCGTTCATAAGTTCGGACTTTCATTGGTTATCTCCTGCTTTTTCTCCGCTGTAAAGGCATTTTCCCTGTAATCCACAGCAACCCTGTCGCCTGCTGAAATTTCCCCGTCAAGCATTTTTTCGGACAGCATATCCTCCACATTTTCGGTTATGGCACGTCTTAGGGGTCTTGCGCCGTAAATGTCGTCAAAGCCTGTTTCTGACAGCCGCTCCACCGCATTATCCGTAAATTCAAGGCTTATTCCCGAAAGGCTTGCACGCTCTGAAAGCTCCTCTAACATATTCCTGCATATACTTTTTATATTGTCCTTTGTAAGCCTGTGAAAAATCACCGTTTCGTCAACACGGTTGAGAAATTCGGGCTTAAAGGTTTCCTTAAGGCTGGACATTATTTTTGCTTTTATATCGTCCTTATCATTGCCGTTTCCGAAGCCTAAAACCGACTTTTTATCGGTAATAAACCTTGCTCCCACATTGCTTGTCATAATGATGACTGCGTTTCTGAAGGAAACTCTCCTGCCGCTTGATTCGGTGAGAAAGCCGTCCTCCAGCACCTGAAGAAGAATGTTGAACACATCGCTGTGAGCCTTTTCAATTTCATCAAAAAGCACAACGGAATAAGGCTTGCGCTTGATTTTCTCCGTAAGCTGTCCCCCGTCCTCATAGCCCACATAGCCGGGCGGTGCGCCGATAAGCTTTGCGGCGGAGTGCTTTTCCATATACTCCGACATATCAAAGCGGATAAGCATATCCTCGCTGCCGAAAATTGACTTTGCAAGCACCTTGGAAAGCTCGGTTTTGCCTACTCCCGTTGGACCAAGAAAGATAAAGGAGCCAATGGGTCTTTGAGGATTTTTCAGCCCCGCTCTTCCTCGGCGGATTGCCCTTGCAACCGCCTTTACAGCCTCCTCCTGTCCGATTACCTTTTCCGAAAGCTCCTTTTCAAGGTTAATAAGCTTTCCCGATTCGTCCGAGGACATTCTGCTTAAGGGAATCCCCGTCCATTGGGAGGCGGTCAGCGCAATGTCCTCCGCATTAACCTCACCCCTTACATCTCCACCTCGTGAAAGTTTGTAACCATTTATTACCTCATTAAGCCGCTTTTCCTTATCCCTAAGCTTTGCCGCAAATTCAAAGTTTCTTGCGTTTATGGCGTCGGTTTTTTGAGAATTTATCCGTTTCAGCAGGTTTTCTGCCTCTTCAAGGTGGGGCGGCATTGAAAAAGCCTTTATCCTCACTCTTGACGCCGTTTCGTCAATAAGGTCTATTGCCTTGTCGGGCAGACAGCGGTCTGTTATATACCGTGCGGAAAGGCTTACTGCCGCATTTATGGCTTCGTCACTTATAGTAACATTGTGGTGCTTTTCGTATTTTTCACGAAGCCCGAAAAGAATGTCAAGGGCCGCCTGCTCGGTAGGCTCGTTTACGGTAATGGGCTGAAATCTCCGCTCAAGGGCGCTGTCCTTTTCAATGAATTTGCGGTATTCCTCAACGGTGGTTGCGCCGATAAGCTGAATTTCCCCTCTTGCAAGAGCGGGCTTTAAAATGTTTGCTGCGTCAATTGCCCCCTCGGCTGCTCCTGCGCCTATAATGGAGTGCAGCTCGTCAATAAACAGGATAATGCTGCCGTCTGTCTTTACCTCGTCAAGGACAGCCTTTATGCGCTCCTCAAAATCTCCTCTGTACTTTGCTCCGGCAAGCATTGAGGTAAGGTCTATCATAAAAATGTGCTTTCCGCTCATTTCCTCGGGCACTGCTCCTACCGCAATTTTAAGTGCCAAGCCCTCCACAACCGCCGTTTTTCCGACACCGCTTTCGCCTATAAGGCAAGGGTTGTTTTTCCGTCTGCGGAGCAGTACTTCAATTTCACGCTCTATTTCCTTTTCTCTGCAAAGGACAGGGTCTATAAGCCCCTTTGAAGCCATTTCTGTAAGATCTCGACCGTATTTGAACAGCACCGACTTTTTGTCAAGCTGGCGGATATTGTCCTCCTGCCGCAGCTTGTTTTCGTTGCCTGCTCCGCAGTCTCTGTTAAGCTGATTGAGGTTTACTCCAAGCTCCTTAAGAATAATCGTGCCGTAGCAGTCGGAATCCTTTAGTATTGCCCTTAAAATATGTTCCGTTCCCACCAAGCTGTGGTTAAAGGCTCTTGCTTCGGAAAGGCTGCTTTCAAGTATTCGCTTGCTTCGTGGCGTAAAATCCGCAAGGGTAAGTGAGGTGGGAACACCTCGCCCGATAATAAGCTCGATTTTCTTTCTCACCTTATCAAGAGTAACTCCCTGTCTGCCCAGCGCAAGCCAGGCAACTCCCTTTTCCTCCCCAAGTAGTCCGCACAGAATATGCTCGCTTCCCACATAGGTGTGGCCAAGCTCCATTGCCGATTTCAAGGCAAGATTGAGGGAATTGTTGGCTTTCTCGGTAAAACCGCTGAATTCTATCATAGTATAAACGTTCCTTTCCAAGAAAATCTTCTCATTTCTGTAACACAATTTTACCAATTACATATATTATATTATGAAACGTTTCATTTAATCTTAATCACCTATCAAGGAGGAACATATCATGTTTGGTTGTGGCAATAACTGGGGTTCAAACAACTGCTGCTGGATTATCATTTTAATCCTTTTATTCTTCTTCTGCGGTAACGGCGGCGGATGCGGCTGCGGCAACGACTGCGACAACAAGTGCGGCTGCTGCTGATTTCCACATCAGAACGGGGGCAAAGGTCTCCGCATAGCAAAAGACGGGATTTGCGCTCTGCAAGTCCCGTCTTTTTGGCTTTGTTGTGCATTTTTTCTAATACAAACGGCAAACTAAACCTTAATATTATTAAAAAAATCTCTATTATTAAGACAAAAAAAGGTGTATAATATAAATTTGTTAAATAATGCTGTTTTATAAAGAAATGAGGAATTTTTTTGATTAGGAACGATTTACGAAATATTGCAATCATTGCCCACGTTGACCACGGCAAAACAACTCTTGTTGACGAAATGCTTAAGCAGGGCGGCGCTTTCCGTGAAAACCAGGAGGTTGAGGACCGTGTTATGGACAGCAACGCTCTTGAAAGGGAGCGCGGAATCACTATCCTTGCCAAAAATGCTGCCGTTGAATACAAGGGCGTAAAAATCAATATTGTTGACACTCCCGGCCATGCCGATTTTTCGGGCGAGGTTGAGCGTATATTAAAAATGGTAAACGGTGTTCTGCTGCTGGTTGACGCATTCGAGGGAACAATGCCCCAGACCCGTTTTGTGCTTCAGAAAGCCCTTGAATTGGGTCACAAGATTATTGTTGTGGTAAACAAAACAGACCGTCCCGACGCACGTCCCCACGAGGTTGTGGACGAGGTGCTTGAGCTGCTCCTCGACCTTGACGCAACGGAAGAACAGCTTGAAAGCCCTGTTGTGTTCTGCTCGGGCAGAAACGGCACTGCAAGCTACTCCCCCGATTCACAGGGCGAAAACTTCATTCCCCTTTTCGACAAGATACTTGAACATATACCCGCTCCCGAGGGAGACGAAAACGGCGATTTGCAGGTGCTTGTTTCGTCAATCGACTACAACGATTACGTTGGACGTATTGCAATCGGCCGTGTTGAACGAGGCGTTATAAAGCAGAATCAGGAGGTTATGGTCTGCGACTATCACGGTGGAATTACCCCTTTTAAATCCAAAATCGTCAGCCTTTATCAGTTCAGCGGCATGAACAGAGTCCCCGTGCAGGAAGCTACGGTAGGCGACATTGTTTGCTTCTCGGGCATTGAGGGCGTTACAATAGGACAGACTATCTGCTCCACAAGCAACGTTGAGCCGCTGCCATTCGTAAAAATCGGCGAACCGACGGTGGAAATGACCTTCTCAGTAAATACAAGCCCCCTTGCAGGCCGTGAGGGCAAGTTCGTTACTTCAAGACAGATTCGTGAGCGCTTGCAGCGTGAGCTTTTAAAGGACGTTTCGCTTCGTGTAAAGGACAGCGATACCGCCGACGCATACGACGTTGCAGGCAGAGGGGAAATGCACCTTTCAATTCTCATTGAAACAATGCGCCGTGAGGGCTACGAGCTTTCAGTCAGCACTCCCCGTGTGCTTTACAAGGAAATTGACGGCGTAAAATGCGAGCCTATGGAGCGCCTCGTTATTGACGTGCCAAACGATTATTTAGGCTCGGTTATGGAGAAAATCGGTATCCGCAAGGGCGAGCTTATTGAAATGCACCCAATCGGAAACAGAACAAGAGTTGAATTTTTAATCCCATCAAGAGGACTTTTCGGCTACAGAAGCCAGTTCCTTACGGACACAAAGGGCGAGGGCGTTTTGAACACTCTGTTTGAGGGCTACAAGCCTTATATGGGCGCAATCCCCACAAGAACAACAGGCTCTCTTGTTGCCTTTGAAACAGGCACTTCCTGCGCTTACGGCATTTTCAACGTTCAGGACAGAGGTCAGATGTTCATTGACGCAGGCGTTGAGGTTTACGAGGGAATGATTGTGGGCGTATCGCCCAAGCCCGGCGACATCAACGTAAACGTCTGCAAGAAAAAGCACCTTACCAATACCCGTGCAAGCGGCAGCGACGACGCACTCCGACTTGTTCCCTACAAGAGAATGAGCCTTGAGGAATCGCTGGAATTTATCTCGGACGACGAGCTTGTGGAGGTTACTCCAAAGAATATCCGTCTTAGAAAGAGAATACTCAACAACGAGCTTCGTGCAAAGGAAGACGCAAAGCGCCGCAAGGGGTCATGAAAATAACGCCAAGGTTTTCGCCTTGGCGTTTATCTTTATGTATTATTCGGAAATTACCTTTACAACATACTTTCTGTTTCTCGGTCCGTCAAATTCGCAGAAGTAAATTCCCTGCCACATTCCAAGGACCATTTTCCCGTTTTCAACAGGCACAGTTACGCTGTTCCCCATAAAGCTGGACTTGATATGAGCGGTGGTGTTTCCCTCTGCATGACGGAATTCGGGACGGTTTGGAAAGGTTTTGTCTAAAGCGAAAAGCATATCCTTTACAACATTTGGGTCAGCGTTTTCGTTAATTGTCATTCCTGCCGTTGTATGAGTGCAGTGAACAACCACGATTCCGTTTTTGACGCCGCTTTGCTCAATTGCCTTTTTCACATTTTCGGTTACGTTGTAAAAGCCTTCCTTATCGGTTTTGACAGAGTATTCGTAAAGCATAGGAATTCTCCTTTTTAATTTGTTTTGTATAATTACATTGTATCACAAAATTGCTGAAAATACAACAAAAATTTAACAGGCTGTACCGGATAGATACAGCCCGTTTTTGTTATTCCCTTGTAGAAGCGCTTATAATAAAGCTGTCAAACAGCCTGTCATATCTGATATTTCCGCTTTCGGGAATGGTGGCAAAGCCTGCGTGCATAGAAACCTCAATTTCGTTGTCACCTACTGTGATTTTTCCTCCGTTAAGGGCAAGAACCTTGTTGGCAAATTCTTCTGCCTTCGCTTTATCATCGGTGTTTGTCACAAGAGCAAATTCATCTCCGCCCACTCTTATCAGGAGCATATCCTCCTCAGCCGCTTCGTCAATTCTCCTTAAGCATTCGGCAATAGCCCCGTCCCCTGCCGCACTGCCATAAGTGTTGTTTATCGGCATAAGGTGGCAGGTGTCAAAGCAGATTACATACTTGCCTCTGCGCTGTTTTATAAAGTCATAAAGGTGGGAAACGTCAAATCTTACTTTGTTGCTCATAATCTCATTTCCTTTCTCATCAAAAAGGCTGTCGTTTCTCCCCAGCTTTGGATAAATATCGGAAAATCTGCTGTTTTTACGGAATTTTGCAGGCGTAACTCCCCACAGTCTTGCAAAAGCCCGTGTGAAAACCTCATGGGAATTGTAGCCGTATTTCAGCGCAATATCAAGAGAT
>JBJERI010000171.1:0-9746 GCA_051882195.1 Ruminiclostridium sp.
TAATCATCCCCGGAGCTATAGCATTTGAAATCCTTCGTCCGATATACCATTATTTCGCCATAGGAATATTCCTGCAAAAAGAGAACGCTGTCATACTGTTCAAAGAGTTTCTCGTTGGTATTGGCTTCCATCAGCTGCTCAACGGTTACATCCTTTTTCTGGCCGCAGGCTGTCATAGTCAGCAGCAGGCACAGTATCAGTGCCGCTAAGGGAAAAAATGCTGCTTTTTTCATGGATTGCAAATTCCTTTCACATTATATAATCATTTTTCGGCTTACCAGAAAATCCACCAACCGCCTGCTACCTTATCCAGGTCTTCATCGGAAAGGGCTACGACGTCGGATTTGTTCATTCCCTTGAGCTCCTTCTCAGTCAGATTGAAGCCCGCCTCACGGAGCGTATTCAGTGCTTCCTCCGCATTTTTCGCTCCTTTCAGGGCAACGGCAAAGGCAGCGTCAGTTTCAAATTACTGCTTGATTTGTTCCTTGATTTCCATTGTGTTACCTCCTAAAAAACTGCTTACGGGTAAGCTTTTCATCAAATAAAGCGGGGATTTGCCGTTGAGGGACGGTGGGCGGCTTCCTGATTTTTTCCTCTTTGGGGTCGGGCGTCCCCGTGCCGCCGCTGGCTTGTTCAAGTTCTTCCTCATTCAAAGGCTGTATGTTTTCTTTCTGCTTTTCCATATCAATCACTCCTGTTCCATTTTTTGTTCCGGAATTTCCATTGCATAGGCATAGCTCGAATGTCATCCGCCACCGAGGCAATTTCCGCCGCCTCCCAGGCGTCATTCAGGGTCAGATGTGGAGCGGAGACCACAATGTTGGAGTAAATGTCTCCCCAGAAGAGCTTCCCATCCTGCATCACCACGCCGATTTTCCGTCGGAGGGATTTTAAATCCACCCGTGTGATGTCCCGCCGATCATAGTGGATGTAGCCCTTCTGGGGCGTTTCAAACCCCAAAAGAACACGCAGCAGGGTGCTCTTGCCGCAGCCGGTGGAGCCTACAATTGCGATGTATTCCCCCGCCTTGATTTTCAGGGAGAGGTTGTCCAGCACCCAGGGCATGGCTTCATCATAGCGGAAGGATACATTACTCAGCTCGATGCTGCCCCGTATGTCCGTGACAATCTCCTTGTCGTCCGCAGCCTCGGGCACCGCCTCCATAATGGGTCTTGCCATTTCCAGAGTAGGCTTGACGGAGGCCAAAGAGGACGCAATTCCGGCGACTGACATAAACGCAGCGGATACCATGCCATACGCACTGGAAAAGGCGTAATAATCCGCCACGCTTACTCCTCCGGCGATGGCGAAGGAATAGAGCGCCAGGGTGCCAAGCAGTGAAACCGTCAGAGAAATGGTTCCGCTGAGCTTGAGAAGCATTGGGGGATTGTATTCCAGGGCCGCTTCCTTGGAATACTGATTGCCCCACCGGGCAAAGAACCGCTTTTACGCCCCTGCCAGCTTGATTTTCTGAATGCCGGTGATGATGGAATAAGTCAGACCGGAGGTCTTTGCGGCGATTTCCATTCGCTCTCGGCTGACCTTCAACTGCAGAAACGCAGTCATCAGCGCCACCGCCAGGGTGGCAAGGGTGATACACAGAGAGGGAACTACCAGCGTGGGGGCGAAGGCAAAAATCTGTCCCAGATAGATTAGTGAGAAAGCGGAAGTCAGGCCGGTGGTGCCGATGGTGCTCAGCAGCAAGGAAGCAAGCTCCTGCACATAGTCGGCACGCCGCTGCAGCTCACCTGCGGAATACCGGCGGAAGAACGTCACCGGCAGGGACATAATTCGGTTCATCACCGCCGCCTGCACAGCCACATTCTGCTTGGTGTTCAAGCGGGCGTTCAGCAGGTTCTGGAACACGGAGTAGCAGGCCTGACAGACAGAAAAGCAGATCATAAATCCCGCCAGAGCCAGCAGCATTTGACCGCTTCCGCTGTTCAGCACGTCCCCAAACAGTCATTTGGTAAACATAGGGGTGAGCAGCCCCAAAGCAGAGGAAACGCCGATGCTGCCAACAAACAACGCATAATCCCAAGCCGTGCACTGGGCCAGGGCATAGCGCAGCAGATCCGGCATGGTCAGCGCCTTTTGGGGCAGCGGCTTATAGAAACAGATAGCGTCTTTGTCCAGCAGCTTCTCCGTTTTTTTGTTCAGGTGTTTCCGTTTTCCGGTTTTGGGGTCGTAGAAGTAATAACCCTTCAGACCGCCGGGCAGCAGCACTACGGCGCGTCATCATCCGACAGTATCCCGATCATGGGGCCGCCGGCCCGCCGGTACCAGCCCTCGTCCAAAGTCACGCTGCGGTACATTATGCCAAAGGGTCGGAGCCGGTATTCCAGCTGCTCCTCCAGAGTGCTTTGCCGTATGCTCTCCGGCAGCTCCCTGGGTTTGTAATGGTAGTATTTCAGAATTTCTTCCACGGCAGTCTGCGCCCGCTCTCCACGGCTCAGCGCCTCCGTAAGCTTCTGTCCCATTACCGCCCGTGCAATGGACTGTATGGAGTCATACAGCCCCCGGTCATCCGCTTCCTTTCTGGAACGGATCTGTTCATCAAACCAACTCATATCGGCACCTCCTTGGGGTCATTCATTGGTGACCAGAGCGTTGTACAGCTCGCTCTGCTCCATCAGCTGCCCATGTGTACCTCTCGCAGCGATTTTTCCCTGCTCCATGACAATGATCTCGTCGCAGGAGCGTATGGTAGAGAGCCGATGAGCAATGACGATGCAGGCAATGCCTCGGTCGTGGATGGCCTTCACCACCTCGTATTCCGTTTTGGAATCAAGGGCGCTGGTTGCCTCGTCCAGAATAATCACCGTGGGATCCTGAGCCAGCACTCGGGCAATCTCTATCCGCTGCCGCTGGCCGCCGGAGAAATCCCGTCCGCCCTCGGTAAGCCTGTGCTGATAGCCCTTGGGACGAGCCATGATGTCCTCATGAAGCTGGGCGTCTCTGGCCGCCAGAATCATTTCAAAATCTTCAATGCTGTCGTCCAACATCTTGATGTTGTTGGCAATAGTGTCCTCAAACAAGATGACATCCTGATCCACCACCGCAAGGCTGCCGTAGAACACATTCCTGTCAATCTGATTCATAGGCTTCCCGTCAAAGAGAATTTCCCCGCTCCATCTGGGTACGCATCTCCTGCAAGGTCTGTCCTGCGGATACAAAGGTCATGGCAGGTTCCATGAAAGAGGAAAGAAAGCCCTGGAAGGCCATAATCATACCCACAGTGAACTGCCCCTGCATAGCCAGCCACACACCCAGCAGCACTACCACATTGTTTGCCACCATAGAAACCAGCTGAGGAATGACGCCAAGATACTGATTGATTTTCAGGGTTCGGACGTCTGCTGCGTTCACATTAGCCTGATATCCTGCCCACTTGGCAAAATAGCCGTTTTCCGCGCCGCCGGCTTTGATGGACTCGATGAGCTCGATCCCGGCGGTGGCGGTAGAGTACAGCTTGGCATTATCCTGCATAGACAGGCGCATCAGATTGGTGCGTTTGCGGGTGATGTAATTGGAAACTATGGCGTTAATGGTCAGGCCGGTCAACCCCACAGCGGTGAGTACCCAGCTGTAGCGCAGCATCAGCACAAGGTAGAATACCATCATTCCCGCATTGAGCAGCAGCGGGGCGAGAGTGTTGATCAGGGAATTGGCAATGGCAGCGTTGGATGCCTGACGGCTCTGAATATCGCCTGACATACGCTGGGAGAAGAACTCCATAGGCAGATGGAGCACCTTCCAAAGGTAAGAGGAATTGCCTACCGCCGCCATTTTGCCGTTCAGCCGCCGTCCGCCAAGCTCCGCAGTCATGCCCGGCTGAACCTCGGCGGCATTTTCATCGGGAAGAAGGCAGCTCACCACGCCGTTTTCGCAAACGGCCTGCCCCTGAACCTCAGTCCGCAGCTGACCGAAGCAGCCCCAGATGCACAGTCCCAGCAGCAGAAACACAATGCTGACCATCAGAATCCAGATTCCGGGATTGGAGACCCGGATGTACTCATTCAGATTGTCGGGAGACTGCACCTTTTGTATGCTTTTCTCCCGAAAGATAGAATTGTTCATAGGCACACCTCGCTTGATAAGGCGGTTTTTTCGACAAACTAAAATCCCACCGTAATTGGTGGGATTTTTTGAATGTTATTTTTTTGAACCCATATCAAGAGTAAGCTCATTGGTTTGTTCTTTAGTCTTTCTGAAATTATTGTCTATTTTTTCTTCTTTTCCGTCATTAAGCTCATCATAGCTTGTTTCTTCTTTTTCCCAGTCTATAACCTCATTGTCTTCGTCCTCAAAACCAAACCCATAATTGTCAGCTTCCAATAAATCGTCATCATCAAATAAAATGTCGGTTTTTTCAGTGGCTTCTTCATTATCGGAAATCTCAATTTCGACCATGTTCTCCAGATCCTCAAGGTTTATTTCATCAGCGTCGCCGCCGAATATTTTTTCGTTGCTGACCGCAATATTCATTTCCTGCAGAATATGTAAGTCTGCTTTTTCATCAAATTCATAGTCACTCAGAGTTTTTGCCAGATCGTCATTGTATTCCTTGATTGCAGCATTGGTGCTTTTTAAAATATCTTTATAGATGAAATTGATGTCTTCCTTAACATTGTCGATAGTAAAGGTCTTGTCAGCCGGGTCGATTACAATAAGGTTTTCATCGGGTTCCTTTGCACGGAGATAATCAAAGATGTTTTTGATGTTTTGAGCGGTGTAAACGGGCGCACCGGGATATGCAGCTTTTGTGCTGCAGCCTACAACGCAATGACTTCCTAATGTATTTAATAATGCAACGGTTTCTATGCCATTATCGTAAACATCACCGATTTTTTCAAACGCTCCCGACTTAAAGAAGGTGTCTAAGCAAGCCTTTGATTTTGCGCCTATGGTAATCCGTGTGGTATTACCGCCATCCAAATAGTTATCGGGATCTAAAAGTGCGCCGGATCTCAGGCAGGTTAAGTATTGGATCGCAGGGTAACCAAACATCTGCACTGCGCCCATTTTTTTCGTTGCCATTACTTCCAGCTTTTCGCTTCTTGCGTAAGACGCAGCTTTTTTGGGGTCGGTTAAGTCAACTGCGGCTTTTTGAGGGTTCAGTTTTTCGAATACCTGAACATAATCTCCCGCAATATGTGATATTAACTCAAACTTTTGTAAATTTTCGATTTTTTCCTTAATATTGCCTTTTGACATATCCGTGTCAATTGGTGGAATGTCAATGTTCATTATTGCGTCGGCAGCGTCTGCGTAGAATTGCTCAACCTTGTCCTTTTGGGCGAGAATATAATCGTCATATTTTTTTCTGGACTCTTCGTTTTGCTCATATCCGTTTTTTTCGATATATTCCTCGTATAAGGGCAATGAAAATTCTTCTATAAATTCCTTGCCTATCTGACCGCGGTCAACTCCGTCCTTGCCGTAAAGCATCTGGTCAAGGGTATATCCCCGTGTCAAGCCGTAAAGGATAGCTATATTTACTCGGGAGCTGGATCTTCCCATGGTTCTGAAATAAGAATCACGATCTACATATATTTCTCTGCCTTTTTCGTCCTTTTCGGTTTTGTTGGAGCCGTATTCCAATAAATTATCGATGTTTTTATAAGTGCCTGTCTTTTCATCATATAAATTGTTCTGAAACAGTATTTTGTCAAGCTCTTCAACGTGCTTATCCTGTTCTGCCTGTGCCTGTCTTGCCTCCAAGGTTGCAGCATTCATCTGAGCGTTAGTCATGGAAACGCTGTTTTTCGGGTCAACTATATAATCTCTTTTTTTCGTATTGGCTTCCTCGACTAAGTTTCTTGTGGATTTATCAAAACCGAACAATTGCTTGATTCTCCGCCAGAAGGATACCTTTTCGGTTTTCATGGAAAGGTCTGTTTTAACGGGAACAAGCTTATCCAGCTTATATCCGGGCTTGTCGTTTTCGGGAACAAATCTGCAAAGATCTATTTTTGCTCCATTCAGCACCTTTGCCACGATACCGCATTTGAACTTTGCCATAGTTAAGGGATCCTGCTGATGGGTTTCGGGATTTTCGACAGCAGTCGGATCCACAGGCTTTCCGTCAATCATAATGCAGCTTAATGGGTCGATTCCCGACTGCTTCATTTCAGCTAATTGGTCATCGGTGTATAAGCTGCGCACCATATTGTCAACGGCAGTTTCAGCCCATTTTATTTCCGCAGCGGAAAGAGCAGGCTCAAAACCTGCCCGCAGCTCATCAAGGTTCGGTCTGCTATTCTCAGGACGAAGCATTGCATTTTCAAGCTTTAATTCGTTTCTTTCAAGGGCACGGTACTTTTCCAGGAACTGTTCCGCTGTTATATCTACAATAGGTGTATTTTCAAGATTGAGGGTAACTTCATTGACATTTGGATTAAGTCCTAAGGGTGTGCCGTTGAAGAAATCGCTGCCGTTGACCCGATTAACGAAATCAGGGTCTGTTTTAGCTGCGTCCTTCAGCGAATTGAAGGCTTTCTTATCACGGGAATCTGCAGGCTTGTAGGTGAAGCCCTTTTCTTTTGCGGCAGCCCTTGATATTTTTACTGCCTCTTCTTTTACCTTGCCGAAAACAGTCTGCACAATATCAGGATAAGGCGAATCCATATTGAAGTTGCTGTTGAGCAGCATATCCATGAATTTATGGCAGGTGCGCAGCTTGTCATAATAATTGAGCTCCTCATAAACAGGCTTAGTACTGGGTCTTCCGTTAACCAGTTCCTCAATATTCGTTGTTTTTTCGGCAAGCTTCTGCTGTACATCGAAGGAAATATCGCTCTCCTCCACAATTTCGTCATGGTGGGCAATTGTATCATAGAAAAGCTTATTTATAACGCTGTCCTCTGCCATAGAGAAAACAACGTTTCTTACAGCCATGGCAATTGCTTTTTTGTGGGCGTTGGGCTCGTTTTCGATAAAGGTGTTGATACGCTCCATTTTGTCGTAAGTATCAGCGAATAAATCTATTGTTTCACGGTAATCGCTGTTTATATCAGGCTGATCCTTGTAGAAATTTTCGTATGCGCTTTCCCAATTTACAGTATTGAACTTAAAGCCGAGAGCTATGTTCATAAACTGCTCAAGGGTTGTAATTTTGCCATATTTTTTACTCATGGTTACTCCTCCTGAAAGCTTTTCTTGAACGTTTATACGCAGGAAAAAGAGATTTGTTACATAAAGGTGTGATTAAACCCCATTTTATTATCACCTTCTGCATAATATGTTTCTAATGATAAAAGGGAACAAAACCGAAAGTGGCAAAGCCAACTATATCAGAGTTATGAAAAGCTTATACTATTTCCTAATCAACCTATAGACAAAGTCTATAGGTTGAACCCACCGCTTTGCGGTGGGTGCGGCAAAGCCGCAGGAAAGCCGTTCAATACTAATTCAGTCAAAACCTATGGTTTTGACTTGCCGCCTTTTAGGCGGCTCTCCTTATAGACCTTGTCTATAAGGAGATTAGGAATTAGTATTATAAAGCTTAACCAAATTGCTTTAAGATCAGTTAACTGTAAGGCGCTTTTTTATTTCAATAAATTAAAGCAGAAAAAGATAGTGCTTTTAAGTGAAAAGTAAAAGCAAAAACTCGGATATACCAAAAAGAAACCGCTCTGTAAAGCGATTTCTTTATAAGGCTGCACACTCTTTTGACGGGGCAATTTGTAATGGTAATCATAACCTATCACAGCTCCCGTTTCTTTCCTACGATTATATAGTTTACAGCCTTTTTGGTGGGATATTTCACGCTGGTAGCTGTAACGGTATATACTCCCTCTGTTGAGGGCGCTTTGTAAACGCCGTTTTTGGCAATAGTACCGCCGTTTTTGTCCTCAACGCTCCAGATACAGTTCTGGTTGTCGCATCCCTCGATAATACATTCCAGCGTAACAGTTTCACGGGGAGCGATATTCACAAGGTTTGGCTTAATGGAAATGGTCATTCTGTCAATTTCCATAAGGGATTTTTCGCTTGGCTCGGAAGCTCTTACCGCCTGCCAGTGAATACGTATCATACCTGCGTTTACTCTGTCAAGCAGCTTTACCGCAATGCGGAAGGTTCCCTTGTCGTTGTAGGAGATTATGCTGTACTGCACCTTGGGAAATTCCATATTATACATACTTCCCTCAAACAGCTCGGGCGAGCCGTAAAGCACTGCGCCGCTGTCGCTGTTAATGGGCTCAAAGCCTATGCTGTAGCTTATGTCACCTTCCCCAAGACCGTGAATTATTTCGGCGGAATAGTAAATTCTGCCCCTATGGTCCACGTCAATGTCAATGTTCTCTATGCCGCAGGAAACCAGCGTTTTCTGCTCTTGCACGGGAGGCTGTTCAACGGAAACGGCTGTTCTTTCGTCAAAGGAGGGCTTCGGCTGCATAGGCAGATTGTCCAGAAGATAGGACAGCCGCTCGCTCATTACATACTGACGGAAGGGAAGAGGATAAATACGGTCGATAAACACATCGTTATTTTCTGTGATCATACATATTTCAGCAAGATAGAGATAGTCACGGGAACGGCTGAAGGAAAAATCGGCTTCACGACGGAAATATTCACGGCGAACCCGTTCACGGACAGACTCTGTAATTATCTCCACGTCAAATTCTAATGTATTTACGCCCTCCGAAACCGATGAATTATCAACGGAAAGCTTTACTCTGTCGGGGGTGATACGGAGCTTGTTAAGTCCGACCATTTTCTTTGAGGGAGTAACCTCTATTTCGGTAATGCTTCGGTCGAATCGTTCGGTTGCGTTGAAATAGGAGTATGCCGAGGTATTGCCCTCGCCGTTAAAAAAGCTGGGATGATCAGCGTCAAACTCAACGGAAAGGCTCTTATCAAGATTTATTTTTTCTGTTACTACGGTAATAATCAGCTTATCGTCGCAGTTTACAAATTTAGGCACGCTTACCTGCACAGAAACATTGGGAGCGCAGATAAGCTCCTTGGTTTCGGTTATAACGGAAAGCAGGTCGTTTGGCAGCGACTTTGGTCTTGTGTTGGTGAGAAAAAGACGATAGCCCTCGCCGATACGGTTGTAGGTGCGGTTTACGCTGTCTGTTACGGTGTTCACGGCTTCGAGGGGAGTTTCCTTGTACTCAATGCACAGATATGCCGACCTGCTTCCGTCCAAATCGCTGAAACCGTCCACGGTGCGTATATCCTTCAGCACAGGCTCAGACACAAGAATATCTCTGCCAAAGCTGTCGCAGGCACAGCCAGCTTCAACCGAAACAGTCCTGCTGTCAACAGCCACAACGTCCAGCCCCGCCGCAACTCCACTGCCAAGATTGGTGCTGTGAAGCGCCGCCAGCTTGCTTATACAGTAATTCTGTTCGTCCTGAAAATCACGGACGGTAAGCTGCTTTCCTTTAAAATAATTATTTCTGATAAAAGGTGTAATGCCTTTATTGTTCATATCTCTGTCCTTTCCGGAAAGATACCTCATTCCAGTATAATGCCGCTGTCAAATTCCTCGTCCCATAATGCAGTATTCTCGTCTAATACAGTCTTTCTGCCGTCCTTTTCCAGCACCAGTCGGGGAACAGTCCCCGCAGGAGAAAATTCCTTAAGCAGATACAGCAGCTCCCGATGGTGCGCTCCGTCGGGGATAAGGCTGTATTTAGTCTTTACGGTGAAAGCAAAGGGTTTTCCGCCGCTGTTTTCTTCAATAATCGGCGTTTCTCCCAGCAGCAGCTCAAACAGCCGTAAAAGGGCGGCTT
>JBJERI010000172.1:0-9674 GCA_051882195.1 Ruminiclostridium sp.
AATCGTTTATTTTGTTTATAAGGTCTGAATCTCCCGTTATAACGTGAGTGTAGGAATTTGGGATATTTCCCACAATTACCGTTTCCGCAACCACAAAGTTGGTTGTAACATCAACGGAAGTGGTATAGCCCGGGATAATCGCCGACACGTCAACGCTTACTTCAAGGATAATTCTATGTAAGGTCTGATTTATTCCTGCCTCGGTAAACTGGCTTATCAGCTGAGTATTCACATAGCCCTTTGGAGCAACGTGAAAAGGAATTGACGGACCCTTGCCGTAAAACAGATGTATTCCCGAAATTGTGCCGAGAGAAATTCCCAGATCGTGATCCTCAATGCCCTTGATTTCCTCGTTGATGTTCTGTGTTACAAGGGTCTTAAGCTTGTTTATGTTCATCATATTGCTTTCGATTGACGTTACCCGTCCGTCGTCGCCGAAGGTTACCGTAACAAGCTTGCTGTAATCAAAAAGCTCGGAATTTACCTCGTCATATACCGCCTGGTTAATTATTCTTGTGGCAAGAATACGGCTCTGATAGGAGCTTGTTTTCTCGATTATGGGTCTTATCTGCAAATCCACAAGCACAACAAGTCCCACCAGCACCAATGCCACCGCAATAAGCTTTAAACCAAGCCTGCGCAAAAATCTTTTAGGATTTCGTTTTTTCATTTTACACCACCCGACTATCATTATATGTATATGACAGTCGGTAGGTGTATATTATCTTACATATTGATAAATGCAGAGAACGCCTTATAGGTCATATATACATCGTTCTTTGCCGTTGTTTCAAAGGGTGCGTGCATTGAAAGGACAGGCACGCCCACGTCGATTGTATCAACATTCATATTTGCAACGTAAAGAGCAACCGTTCCGCCGCCGCCAAGGTCAACCTTGCCAAGCTCCCCTGTCTGCCAGATGATGTTGTTCTTGTCGAAAAGGCTTCTTACCTCAGCGACAAATTCTGCGTTTGCGTCGCTTGTGCCGCTTTTGCCTCTTGAGCCTGTGAACTTTGTAACAACAACGCCCTTATTTACATAAGCGCAGTTTCTCGCTTCAAGCACGTCCGGGAAGGTTGGGTCAAAGCCCGCGTTTACGTCTGCGGAAAGGCACTTTGAACCGGAAAGAACCGTTCTTCCCTCTTCGCCGTAAATCTTCGCAAGATCCTCAATGAAATATCTGAGATAGTTGGACTTTAAGCCTGTGTTGCCGTCGCTGCCTGTTTCTTCCTTATCTGTAAGAACAGTTACGACTGTTCTCGACGGAATTTCCTTTGTATCGAGAGTAGCCATAAGAGCTGTATAAGCGCAAACTCTGTCGTCCTGTCCGTAAGCGCCGATAAGACTTCTGTCAAAGCCAATGTCCTTTGCCTTGTAAGCAGGAACAGCTTCAAGCTCTGCTGAAAGGAAATCAGCCTCAACAATACCGTATTTCTCAAAGAGAATGTTCATTATGTTAAGCTTAACCTTTTCGCTGATTTCATCGTCCTTGAAAGGTCTTGAACCAATGAGAATGTTAAGCTCCTCGCCCTTTACAAGCTGTGGTGCGGGGCGCTTGTACTGCTCGTCCGCAAGGTGTGGCAGAAGATCGTTAACCACAAATACGGGGTCGTTTTCGTCCTCTCCGATTTTTACTTCAATCTTCTTGCCGTCGGCGGTAATGATTACGCCGTGAAGTGCAAGAGGAATTGCAGTCCACTGGTACTTTTTAATTCCGCCGTAGTAATGGGTCTTGAAGAAAGCAAGCTCTGTGTTTTCGTAAAGGGGGCACTGCTTTAAGTCCATTCTTGGCGAGTCAATATGAGCCGCAACAATGTTTACTCCCTCGGCAACAGGGTTTTTGCCGATTATGGACAGGATTATTGCCTTGCCTCTGTTGTTGTAGTAAACCTTGTCGCCGGGCTTATAGGTCTTTGTGCGGTCAAAGGGTACAAAGCCCTGCTTTTCCGCAAGCTTGACTGTTTCAGCAACCGCTTCACGCTCTGTCTTGCCCTTGTCAAGAAAGCTCTTGTAGCCCTCGCAGAAATCGTCTGCTTTTTTCATTTCCTCCTCGGACATAATAAGACCCGAGTTTTTCTTCTCCATAAAAAGCTTTTCCTGAAGCAGCTTTGCCGCTGATTTTTCCTTTTCCATTTTATTGTCCTCCGTTATATAATTTTTCATAAACCGCTAATGCGTTGTTTATCTTATCTACATAATGAGCGGTATCGCTTATGGGAATTTCCTTTAGCGTAACTCCGTCATCAGAGTATTCCTTATTCTCAAGCCAGCCCGATACCTCGCCTGCTCCTGCGTGATAAGCGGCAATTGCCACATCTATCTGCCCGTCAAAATACTTGAGCAGATAACCAAGCAAGTATGTTCCGTACATAATATTTTCCTTTGCCTTATACATATCGTCATAAACAGAAGTTTCATCATCAAGCCGATACTTTATCCAGTCAAAGGTTGGCTCCATTATCTGCATAAGTCCCCTTGCGCCAAGATTTGACTCCGCTTCCTCACGAAAGCCGCTTTCCGTTTTGATAACGGCAAAAACCAGCATTTCGGGCACGTCAAACTCCTTTGCACAGGCGGAAACGTATTCAGCGTATTTCATTGGGTGGGTTGCAAGCAGATATTGTTCATTGCAATAATCAACAGCAAGCCGTATCCCCATTCCAAGCAAAATAAGAACAACTGCTGTTATAATTATTATTGGCGCTTTTCTGCGTTTTTTTGCTTTAGATGTCAATTTTTTCTCCTATTTCAGCAATTATACTGCGGATTTTTGCTTTAAGCTGTTCCTCCGTGCCGTTATTTTCGGCGCAGAAATGGGAACGGCTTTTGTAAAACTCAATGTCGTGCTGGGAAGAAAGCCTGTTTTCAGCCTGCTCCGCCGTAAGTCCGTCACGCTTCATAATGCGCTCAATGCTGACTTTTCTGTCGCACACAACGCTTACTATGCCGGTGCAAAGACTGTCAATTCCGCTTTCAAACAGCGTTGGAGCGTCAAGCAGTATTTTTCCGCTCCACGAAAGTATTTTATCAATAACAATATATGAAATGTAGGGGTAAATTATTTTGTTAAGCTGTTCACGTTTTTGCTCTGATGTGAACACAATGCCGCCCACCTTTTTTCGGTCAAGCTCTCCGCTTGGGAGAATTACATCTCCGAAAGCCGCTTTTATTTCTTCAAGGCACTTGCTGCCCTTTGAAACCACCTGCCTTGAAATGAGGTCGCAGTTCACAATTTCATAGCCATTTTCGGCAAACACATTGCAGGCAGTTGTTTTGCCTGCTCCCGACATTCCCGTAAGACCAACCACAATTTCAGCCATAAGCACTCCTTAAAGCTTTATTACGTTAAAGCCTGCCGAGCGGAGCAGTCTGTTGTAAACCGCAAGGCCTATTCCGTCGGTGTGAGGCGAACGGACATAAACACGCTCTGCGCCTATTTCATCGGCTTTTCTGAGGCTTGCGAAAAGGGTTGCCGCCTGCTCCTCGGCGGTTTTGCCGTAGGGCAGCTGTTTTGCTTCAATGCCCTTTTCGGTGCCGTAGGCAAGCACATAAACCTTATCGTCCTTATGTTTGTTCACATAGTCGGCAAAAGCTGAACAATCCTCGGTCTGAATTATAATTACCTCCGCCTTTGGGGAGTAGTGCTTGTATTTCATTCCCGGAGAAAGAGGCTTTTCGCCGTTATCTAACTTTGAAAGCACCGACTTGTCAATCTCCACGTTCGCAAATTCTCTAAGCATTTCCACCGTAACAGCGCCGGGACGAAGTATTTTCACGCCCTTTTCCGTAAAGCAGATTACCGTGCTTTCAACGCCGCAGGAGCAGCTTCCCCCGTCAAGAATAAGTGGAATTTTCCCGTTCATATCACGGAAAACGTGTTCCGCCTCCGTGGGGCTTGGCAGTCCCGAGGTGTTTGCCGACGGAGCGGCAAGAGGAAAACCGCACTTCTCAATAAGTTTAAGCGTCCAGTCGTTGTCGGGCATTCTTACCGCCGCCGTTTCAAGACCGCCTGTTGTTTCTGTTGGCACAAGGCTCTTTTTGGGGAAAATCATTGTCAGCGACCCGGGCCAGAATTTATGTGCTAAGGTAAGGGCAAGGTCGGGAATTTCCGCCGCTATTTCATCAAGCATTTTAAGGCTTGAAATGTGCAAAATAAGGGGATTGTCCTGAGGTCTTCCCTTTGCGGCGAAAATTTTTCTCACGGCAGCTGTGTCAAGTGCGTTTGCCGCAAGGCCGTAAACCGTTTCGGTGGGTATTCCCACGATCGCGCCTTTTTTCAGCAATTCCGCCGCTTTCTCTATGCTGTTTTCGTTTGTTTTGAGTACCTGTGTTTCCATTTTAGTCCTTTGAACTTGCAAGCTTTGCGGCTCTGTCCGCAATTGCAAGTGCGTCAAATAATTCGTCGCAGTCCCCGTTCAAAATCTGCTCCAGCTTGTAAAGGGTAAGCCCGATTCTGTGGTCGGTAACTCTGCTCTGAGGGTAGTTGTAGGTGCGTATTCTTTCCGAGCGGTCCCCTGTTCCAACCTGTATTTTTCTTTCCTCGGCGATTTTGTTGGTTGCGTCACGGAGCTTTTTCTCGTACAGCTTGGTATAAAGCATTTTCATAGCCTTATCCTTGTTTTTGTACTGGGAGCGTTCCTCCTGACATTCAACGATAACCCCCGTTGGGTGATGAATAATTCTTATTGCGGATTCGGTCTTGTTGATGTGCTGACCCCCTGCGCCGCTTGAACGATAGGTCTGAAATTCAAGGTCGGCAGGATTTATTTCAACGTCAACCTCCTCCATTTCGGGAAGAACCGCAACAGTTATTGTGGAGGTGTGTATTCTGCCCTGACTTTCCGTTTCGGGAACTCGCTGAACTCTATGCACTCCGCTTTCGTACTTCAGCCTTGCATAAGCGCCCTCTCCCTCCACGGAAAAGCTTATTTCCTTAAAGCCACCAAGCTCGGTGGGATTTGCGTTTACAACCTCGGTTTTCCAACCCTTAAGCTGTGCGTACATGGAGTACATTCTGTAAAGGGAATTGGCAAACAATGCCGCCTCGTCCCCTCCTGCGCCGCCTCTTATTTCAACAATAACGTTTCGGTCGTCGTCGGGGTCCTTTGGCAGAAGCAAGATTTTTAGCTCCTCCTCGCACTTTTCGCAAAGCTCCTTGTTTTCCTCAAGCTGAGCCTGTACAATTTCCTTAAAGTCCTTGTCCAGTCCGCCCTCGTCAAGCATTTCCCTTGCTTCTTCAAAATCGGCTTTTGCCTTTGAATATTCCCTGTATTTTTCAACAAGGGGCGTCAGGCTTTTAAGCTCCTTCATAAGCGCCGCATACTGCTTATTATCGTTTATAACTTCAATGTCCGTAAGCTTTTTATTTATTTCTTCATAACGCTTTTCGGCGTCCTTAAGCTTTTCAAGCATTATCGGAATCCTTTCTGATTACGTTTTTTATCTTCTTTTCGCATTTTGAACGTGTAGTCATAAATTCGTGACCGCATTTTTCACATCTAAGCTTGAAATCCGCCCCTATTCGCAAAACCGCCATTCGGTTTGAACCACAGGGGTGTTCCTTTTTCATTTCAAGAATATCTCCGACTCTGATGTCCATATTTTCTCCCGCAAATTGACATAGCTATAATATTATAATCATAATGTATTATTATACCATAGTTTTATGTCAAATGCAACAAAAAAGCCATATAAAATTTTACAAGCCCTGCGGAAAATTATTCCGCAAGGCTTTTCTTATGAATTTCGTCTTCTGATAAGCTCAATGACATAAAATACCAGAAAAACAGCAAGATTTACCGCTACAATGCAGGCTCCCGTGGGAATTGAAACAAAGAAAGTTATTCCAAGACCGATAAGGAAACAGGCAACCGATACGATAACGGAACAGATTGTTACCGAACGGAAGCTTTTGCAAACCCGCATTGAGGTAAGGGACGGGAAAATAATCAGGCTGGAAATAAGCAAAGCGCCCATAAGCCTCATTCCCACAACAATAATTACCGCCGTAAGCAAGGCGATAAGCATATTGTAAACTCCTGCCCTTGTGCCTGTGGCACGGGAAAAATTCTCGTCAAAGGTTACGGCGAAAATCTTATTGTAGAATACCACATAAAGCACCATTACCGCAACAGAGCAAACAACGCTGAGCACCACGTCCTGATTGTCAAGAGCAAGCACACTGCCGAACATATAGTTGTTAAGGTCAATATTCACGTTGGCGACCTTTGCCACAATCATTCCTATTGCAAGGGCGCTGCTGGATAAAATTGCAATGGCGGCATCGCCCTTTATCCTGCCGTTCTGACTTAAGCGGATAAGCAGAAAAGCCGCCGCAATTACAACGGGAATTGCCGTTTCAAGAGGCGCCCAGTTAAAAGCCGCCGCAATTGCAAGAGCGCCGAATCCCACATGGGAAAGCCCGTCCCCTATCATGGAATAACGCTTTAAAACAAGGCTTGTGCCGAGAAGCGCCGAGCACATTGAAACCAGCACCCCAACCACAATTGCCCTTATGATAAAATCGTAGGAAAGCATTTCGGCAATTACATCAAGCATTTGCTCCACCTCCCGAAAGCTTGCGGTAAATCTCGGTGGATAAATAATCCTTTGTTTCTCCGAAAAAGGCAGACTCCGCCTCCATGTGGAGTATTTTGCTGCCGTATCTTACAGCGCTGTTTATATCATGGGAAATCATTATAATTGTTACCCCGTTTTTGCGGTTAAGGTCCCTTATCAGCTCATACATCTCCGCCGTTACCATAGGGTCAAGTCCAGTTACCGGCTCGTCAAGAAGCAGCAGCTTTTCCGTAGCGCACAAGGCTCTTGCAAGGAGCACTCTCTGCTGCTGTCCTCCCGATAAATCACGGTAGCAGTTTTTCACAAGATGCTCGATCTTTAGCTGCTTTATTGCGTTCATTGCCCTCTCCTTGTTCTTTTTGCCATAAAAGGGCGACATTCCGCAGCGGTTAAGACAGCCCGATAAAACCACTTCCCACACGGTAGCAGGAAAATCCTTTTGGGGAGCGGTCTGCTGAGGAAGATAGCCTATTTCGGTCTGCTTAAGTCCGAAAAACTCGATTTTGCCCGAGCTTATAGGCTTAATTCCAAGCAAGCCTTTAATGAGCGTACTTTTTCCCGAGCCGTTTTCGCCCACAATGCAAAGATAATCCCCCTCGTCAACGGTAAAGGAAACATCATGAACAGCCACCACGCCCTCATATCTCATTACAAGATTTTCGCATTTCACAAGCTGCATATCAGCCATTTCCCTTCTCGGCGCAATCGCCGCAAATACCGTAAAGCACAGTTTTAGTATTGTCAATTCTGAATTTATGATGCTCGAAAACGTGATTTTCAAGCTGATTGAGGTAATCACATTCAACGTGGAAAAGCCTGTTGCAGACGGTGCATTTCAAGTGGAAATGCTGTCTGCACTCGCCGCTTTCGCCCGAATACTGAAAGCAGGCGCATTTGCCCTCTTCAACAATGTACTTGCGGACAATTCCCTCGGCAACCAGCTTATCAAGGTATCGGTAAACCGTTGTTTTTCCCACAGCGGAGTCGCTTCTCTTGAGATATTCTATTATATTGTCGGCGGTTAGATGCTTTGAGCAGTTGTCAACAAGGCATTTCAGAATAAGCTCACGCTGTTTTGTCTTATATCCGTTTCCTTCCATTGTGCTTCTCCAATCTGAAATTGAATTTCAGTTTCATATTATAATACATTATAAGCAATTTGTCAATAAAAAACTGCCGTGAAGTTCACAGCAGTTCTATTTGTTCATATTTCAGCTTTTCCTGAACACATGACCCTTATAGGCAACGCAGTTTTTGCCTGCATTTTTTGCAATATCGGCGTTATTTTCCGCCTGACTGATAATCTTTGCATAATCGGCATCGCCGATAGCGAAAATGTCCGAAACGCCCACGGTTATGGTAACAACGCTGTTTCCGAAAGGCAGCGCCATTGTTTCAATGCTGCTGCGAAGCTGTTCCGCAAGCTCCACAAGCTCATACTCGTCCGTATCCTCAAGAACGATTATAAACTCATCGCCGCCGAACCGTGATACAATATCCGTTTTGATTTTTGACATTATGCGGATACAGTTGCACACCTCGTAAAGGCACTTATCGCTTTGTTCATAGCCGTAAAGCCTGTTATAGCCCTTGAAATCGTCAATATCAACGAAAATTGCCGCAATGGTCTGATGATAGGCGGAATCCGAGGTGCTTTCCTTAAGCCTTTTGATTAGCCCGTTTTTGTTCAGCATTCCCGTGGCGGAATCCTTTTCCGAAATTTGTCTGCACCTTTCGCTTACCGTATCAAGCCTACGTGTGTTGAGATAATCCCTGCAATGAAGACTGAATAAGGCTCTTGAAAGGAGAAAAGCGATTATTGCCGCCCCGATAAGGGGAAAAACAGCTCCGTTATGGCAGTCCGATACAAGCACTGCAATTACGCCTGCCGCCATTGACGTTCCAATAAGCACCGCCGAAAGACCAAGTCCGTTCAGCGGCACAAGGGCGGCAATTCCCAGCCATACAAAATATGATGCCGAAAAGCCGTAAATGACAAAGTCCGATATAGATACCAACGTCATTCCCAAAGCCAGAGCCGACCAGTACAGAAAGTGAACGTTTTTCAGCTTTTTAGCGTCAATTTTCCGCTCAGCAAGCCTTATCAGCGACAATCCGAAGCCCACAGCACTGCCTGCAATGACAATCAGCAAGCCTATAATCAGCAATACACTGCATTTGTTCATAAAGCCTATGACTATATGAACAAATGCGGCTATTGTGGTTATTACGGAGATAATGACAATGCTTTTGCAGTTACGGGTGAGTAGATGACTGCGGAGCTGCTGACTGAGCACCTTGTCCTCCTCCGCTCCCTCCTCAACGCTCTTTCCGAGAATAATGTCAATCAGTTCTTCAACTGCTTCTTTTAAATACGAGAAAAGCTTATTCAAGCTCTGCCTCCTGTTATTTTACACATTCGGGCAGGATAGTAATGCACTTTACGGGACAAGCTTCAGCGCAGGCGCCGCATTTTGTGCATTTATCCCCGTCGATTTCAGCGTGATTGTTGTTCACATGAATAGCGTCGTATGAACATTTCTTTTCGCAAAGTTTGCAGCCGATACAGCCGTTTTTGCAGGCTGCCTTTGTTACCTTGCCCGTATCAACCGACGAGCACTGTACAATAACCCTCTGACTTTCCTTGCGGATAACGATAAGGTGATTTGGGCAAGCCTTAGCGCATTTTCCGCAGGCACCGCACTTTGCAGGATTTACAACAGCCACTCCGTTAACAATGGAAATTGCGTCGTTATCGCAGGCTCTCATACAGTCCCCGAAGCCAAGACAGCCCGAGCGGCAGGAGCTTTTGCCGTTATAGAACTTTTCCGAGGCAAGACAGGTAGGAGTACCGATGTAGTTGTACTTGTCGGTGGTTGCGTTGCAGTTGCCGTTGCAGCGTACAAAGGCTACCTCACGCTCCGCCGCAACCGCTTCAACGCCCATTATGGCGCTGATTTTTTCTGTTACCTCAGGACCGCCCGGCTTGCACATATTTGTAGGGGCCTTTCCCTGTGCAACCGCCTCTGCATAGCCTGCACAGCCCGAATAGCCGCAGCCGCCGCAGTTTGCGCCGGGGAGCGCCTCTGTGATTT
>JBJERI010000173.1:0-9528 GCA_051882195.1 Ruminiclostridium sp.
CCTTTTAAGCTTATTTCAAAGTACAAATACAACGAAAACGAGGGAAACGATTCCTTTAAGGGCGGCTGGTTTATCGACCCGGGCACGCTGGTTGACGACGACGGCAGAGTTTACGTTTTCTGCGGTTATCAAGGCTCTTTCGGCGCTGAAATCAACCCAAGCAATATGTACGAGGTAATTGACGGGTCGTTCCGTGACAACGTTATTCCCAAGGAAACAGAGTCGGGATTTTTCGAGGCTTGCTCACCGAGAAAGGTTGGGGATACCTATTATATGATTTATTCCCCCGCAAAGGGCAGCCGTCTTGCTTATGCCACCTCAAAAACCCCTATGGGTCCATACGAGTACAGAGGGGATATTGTGGACAACGAGATTGACTACCCCGGCGGCAACGACCACGGCTCAATCTGCAACATCAACGGTGAGTGGTACATTTTCTACCACCGTATGACCAACAACAGCATAATGTCCCGCCGTGCCTGCGTTGAGCGGATTGAAATTCTCCCCGACGGAACAATTCCTCAGGTGGAAATGACGTCGCTGGGCTTTGAAAAATCCCTTTTGCCTTATAGAATTACCCCAGCGGAAATAGCCTGCGTATTAAAGGGAGGCTGCTTTATAACCGAGCTTGACCTTTTCACAAGGGTTGTTACCAACATAACCGAGGGCTGTATAATCGGCTACAAGTATTTTGATTTCGGTGAGGATTATTCGACCAAGACAATGAAATTCGCCGCTGAAACCATAGGCAGAGGCTGCGATTCGCAAATACATATTCTCATTGACAGCTACGAGGACGGAGAGGAAATAGGCGTCTGCGAGGTTGGCTTAAACGGCGGCAATGTAACTGCCGTTGTGAAAAACGTAACAGGCAGGCACGCTGTTTATTTTAAGGTAAAAACACGCTATGAGGGTTGGACGGCGGATTACTTCAAGGGAAGAAATCTGTTCGACCTTAAATCCTTTGCGTTTATGAAGTAAGGAGGTACTATGAAAATCAGTAAAAAAATTATCAGCTTATTGCTGACTTCGGCTCTTGTTTTGGGAGTAACAGGCTGTTCGTCTGATTCGTCACAGCCCGAAACTTCGGCAACAACTACCACCAACGAAAAGCAGGTCCTTGACGAGGTTGACTGGGGCAAGCTTTCCGCAGACGAGGTTGACGCAGCCAACGAGGAGGGCACAGGCGCTCTTTACGAATCGGGCAAAACGGCAGGCACAATCAATGCCTTATGCTACTATGATTTAGCCCAGACACAGCCTGAGCTTGCGGAAATATTTGCAACACGTTTCGGCGGCACCATTGAAACAGAGGTGTGCAGCAGCGCTGAATACATCGACAAGCTGTCAGTTATGGTAGCAGGCGGTCAGTCCCCCGACATTGTAAGATACGACGGGCAGGCAATTCCTCACGGCGTTTCAAAGAATATTTATATGCCCCTTGACGAATGGCTGGACATTGATTCTCCCTTCTGGGCAAGCATAAAGGATGTTATTGAAGCCTATGAATACAACGGCAAGCATTACTATTACCCGTCAAACATCGGCACTTCCTTTGCTCTGAACTATAACAGAGTCGTGCTTGAAGAAGCAGGCATTGAAGACCCAATGGACTTATACCTTGCAGGGGACTGGAACTGGGATACATTTGAAGATTTACTTGCTCAGTGGGCAAATCGTGGCGAGGAGTATCTTCCTCTTACAGGCGGCTCCTGGTCGTCAATGATGTTTATTCATACCACAGGCACAAGTCTTATCGACATTTCAGACGGTACAATCGTCAATAACCTTAAGGACCAGAATGTACAGCGCACAATGGAATGGATCGAGGGACTGAAAAAGCAGGGCTACATCGGCGACGGCTTTGTTGACCCGGGAGAGGCGTTCCTTGATGGCACTCTGCTGTTCCTTTCAATGGGCGCTCAGTGGACATATTCAGGCGCACAGGAAACTCTTACCAAGAAGGGAATCGAAAACGATATGGCTGTTGTTCCTTTCCCAAAAGATCCAAAGGCGGATAAGTATTACACCAGCGTTGACACCTACGGCTTCCTTGTTCCCGCGGGCGCAAGCAACGTTCAGGGCGCAATTGACTGGATCTTAAGCGGCAGACTTCACGAAACCGACCCTGAAATTCTTGCTGAAACAAAGGCAGAATTTCTCAGCACAGACCCGGTTTATTTTGCAAAATGCGCTGAATGTAGGTACAGCTTTACCGAAAACGGCACGGACGACCTTACCGAATGTCCCGAATGCGGCAAGCCGAGAAAGGAAAAGTTCAAGGTAACCTACACAGAAGAACAGTGGGACGTTCTTCAGGATATGATAAATCCCGAAAAGTTTGGCTTTGTATTTGACTTTGCAACAGGCTTCAGCGATGATATGAACTCTCTGCTTATCGGAGATGAAAACTCTGTACTTGATGGACCTATGTACAATGGCGCTTCTTATACACAGCTGAGAGACGCTAACTACAACGCAATCGAATCTTATCTCGATCCATATCGTGAAAAGATGGAAAATCCGTAATCTCCTTATCTTCATAATAATCCCCGTATCGGTATTTGATCCGATACGGGGATTTGTTTATTCGTAAATATCCTGCCCGAGGACGTTATTGAACACCTCGAAAACTTTTGTGCCCTTTGCGACACGGACAGGCTTAAGCTCCTTTGTAAGGAAGCAGTGGGTGGATTCGCCTGTTGCCCTCAGCTCACCGCTTTCCTTGTTGATTATCTCGTAGGAAATTTTCATCTTGAAGCCGTTAAATTCCTCGATTTTCGCCTTGATAATCACCGTTTCGTTGAATTTTACAGACACCTTGTATTTGCAGGAAACGGAAAGTACGGGAATAAGAAATCCGTCCTTTTCCATTTGGTCGTAGGGATAGCCTGCCTTTTCCAGAAAATCAATCCTTGTTTCCTCCATCCAGCGTATATAATTGGAATGGTGAACAATTCCCATCTGGTCTGTTTCGTAATAATAGGCTGTGCGCTCATAGGGCTTGATTTTATTCATTGTCTGCTCCTTTTTCGCTCAATATTCCGTTTAAATCAACCGAATGCTGATTAAGTATTTCCTCGATTTTGCCCATATTGTCAATTGCATTTCTGTTTGTAACCTGCTGGTATGTCAGGCTTTCCCCCTCAAATCTTATCCAGATTTTATCAATTGACAGTATGCCGTGGGTATTGCGGATAATTTGATATGTATCGTTTTCCTTTTCGGAAATAGGTCTGAATAATCCCGAATAGGTCAAATCCACTCTTGATTTGAAAAAATAATGAATATCCGTAAAGGTAAAGCCTGCATTATTATTGTTGTAAGGTGCGGCAAAATTTTTTGTATTAACATTCTTGTCGGCGTCAACTTTTATACGAAAAATCACTTTGTTTTCGTCCATAATTTCAAACGAACAGGGCAGAGGCATATTGAAAAGGCTGTCGTTGACCGGAATATATGTATTGGATTTAATAATTTTTGTCATTTCAGTTATGTTATCCTTTTTAATTTATGGAAAAATGTGTATTATTTGCTTTCTATACCTTTATATTATATCACTTTTAGCTGAAAAATGCAATAAATTTTGGCTTATCTGAAATCTTTCTGAAAATTTTGCAATTTTATTTGAAAATTCATTCAAAATGTGATATAATAAATTTAATATCAAGAAAGTGAGGCAGTTTAATGGAAAAATCTTATTCAGAGTCAATTTCGGACATCATGGTTAATGCCAGAATAAACCAGAATATGTTTACGGAAACTACCCCCGAGCTACTGAATTACACAGAGCTATGTAAGGAAAATTACGGTATAAATCCCGAATTATACGGTAAATACGAGGTCAAAAGAGGACTTCGCGACATAAACGGCAAGGGCGTGCTTGCAGGTCTTACAAAGATTGCGGAGGTTAAATCCTACACAATCGACGACGGCGAGATTATCCCCTGCGAGGGAAAGCTGTATTATCACGGAATTGATATGAAACAGATAGTTAACGGCTTTGTGTCGGATAACCGCTTCGGCTTTGAGGAAGTGACTTATCTTCTTTTGTTCGGCGTTCTTCCCACAAGGGAACAGCTTGCGGATTTCAAAAAGCAGCTTGCTTACTACTGCGACCTGCCTGCAAGCTTCACCCGTGACGTTATTCTCAAAGCCCCAAGCAGGGATATAATGAACTCCATGGCAAGAAGCGTGCTTACTCTTTATTCCTACGACAACAGAGCTGACGACACCTCAATACCAAACATTCTCCGTCAGTCATTGCAGATGATTGCGCGCTTCCCGCGCCTTGCGGTTTACAGCTATCAGGCGTACAGACACTATTATTTCGACGACAGTCTGTTTATTCATGCGCCAAATCCCGAAATGTCAACGGCTGAAAATATACTTTATATGCTTCGTCCCGACCATCAGTTCACCGAGCTTGAAGCAAGGGTGCTTGACGTTGCTCTTGTGCTTCACGCAGACCACGGCGGCGGAAACAACTCCACCTTTACCACCCGTGTAGTTTCATCGTCGGGCACAGACACTTATTCCTCCGTTGCGGCGGCTCTTGGCTCTCTTAAAGGACCAAAGCACGGCGGCGCAAACGTGAAGGTTGCAAGAATGTTTGAGGACATCAAGGAAAATGTTCACGACTGGAACAGCGATACCGAAATCAAGCAGTACCTCAGCGACCTTCTTGACAAAAAGGCCTTCGACAAGTCGGGACTTATCTACGGTATGGGTCACGCTGTTTATTCCCTTTCCGACCCTCGTGCAGAGGTGTTCAAGCAGTATGTAAAGCAGCTTTCGGAGGAAAAGGGCAAGCAGGAGGAATTTGCACTTTATTCAAAAATTGAAAAGCTTGCTCCCGAGGTTATCCACGAAAAGCGCAAGACCTACAAGGGCGTCAGCGCCAACGTTGACTTTTACAGCGGCTTTGTTTACAGTATGCTGGGACTTCCCAAGGAGCTGTTTACGCCTATTTTTGCTATTGCAAGAATTTCGGGCTGGAGCGCTCACAGAATTGAGGAGCTTTTAAACGAGGGCAAGATAATTCGTCCTGCATACAAAAATGTAATCAAGCATCACGAATATATTGATATTGACAACAGATAAGGTCGTGGTTTAAATGAAAATTTGCAAGCAGATTAGTCAGGTTTTTAAATCCACAGAATTCAAGGCAAAACAGCTTTGCTATATGCGCCGTTTCGGTAAATGCGAAAAGCCGCAGTTTGACGTAATAACGGGGGATTGGCTTCTCGGAGTTGTTGAAAATGGAAATTTTGTAATCAAAAACGGCTCTATTGACGAAATAATGAGTCTTTACACAGGCAATGAAATGATTTACCACTTCAAGGAGCTTGGCTATTCAAAGGAGGTTATCGGGGCGTATTCATTCAGCGATGTGATTTACATTGCCTACACTTATCCCGATACATTCCGTATTCCTAAGCAGTACCTTAAGGATTACAGCCGTCAGGAGTTAGATTTTTTGATGAAGCTTATTACTAAGTGCCGGGAAGACAAGTAAGTTTTTTCGGATACCAAGCTAAAGATTTACAGCATTTGACCATTGCAATTCCGCAAATCCTTTTGAATAAAGGGTTTGCGGGATTATGCAAAATCTTTCAAAAAAATTGAAAAAAGTGTTGACAAAACATCAATGCTATGCTATAATATATCTTGCGTTGTTAAGGAATTAAACATACGGAGAGGTGTCCGAGTGGTTTATGGAGCTGGTCTTGAAAACCAGTGATCTCGCAAGGGACCGAGGGTTCGAATCCCTCCTTCTCCGCCAATTTTTTTGTTAATATTCGTTAGTTCAGCACTGGAGAAATACCCAAGTGGTGAAGGGGCTCCCCTGCTAAGGGAGTAGGTTCGGAAACGGGCGCGAGGGTTCAAATCCCTCTTTCTCCGCCAGAAAAGACTTTGCGTTTGCAAGGTCTTTTTCTTTTAATATTAACATCAGGAGGTTATCAATGCCAAAAATATTACCCCTTACCGCTGGGTGGGAGGACGATTTTTACCGCTTTACCGCCGAATATCTCCCCGACAGCGACCCACAACGTATGAGAAAATTCTATGAAGCCTATCCCCATGCGTTCCTCATTATGGTGGACGAGGGACAGGTTATAGGAACAGCCTTTGGCCGTGACCGCAGTGTGCAGTTTCCCGAGGACGATTCCTTTGAGCTTTGCGGAATTGCTGTAAGATACGATTATAAGCGAAAGGGCTATGGCAGAAAGCTTCTTGGTGAATTTGAAAAGGCAGCGGAAAAATACGGTGCAAAGGCAATTTCTCTTGGCTCAGCAGAGGGCTATGCAGAGCGGTTTTATATAAGCTGCGGCTATACGCCTGTGGAATATAAGGTGTGGGAAAACGGCTCTCCCTGCCTTAAAAAGACCTTTTCGGATATGGAGGAATACAGAAACTATTGCCGAGAGGGGGAAGGATTCGTGGTGATGAGGAAAGAAATAGGGCGCTGATTTTTAAAAAAGCTTGACAAAATCGTAATGCAGTTGTATAATAGTTTAAAAACGAACTATATATTTATAGAAAGCAAGGCGAGAGTATGGTACAAAGACCCCTTGAGGTGGAGCTTAAAGGCGGCGAATTCCGAAAGTATTCCGATTCCAAATTTGCGCTTCTTCGAAAGCACTACGATATGAAGCGAGCGGAATTTGAGGTGATTTATTACCTGTCAATCTGCAAGGACGCCGACTCTCTGGTTAATATAACAGAGTTTCTTAACGCAAACAAGGGACACATTTCCGCAACGGTTTACAGCCTGACGGAAAAAGGATATATCTGCTCCGCACAGGACAAAAACGACCGCCGGTATATGCATTTCAGCCTTACAGATAAGGGAAGAGAGGCGGCTGCGGATATTGAAAAGGTGTGGACGGATATAAAAAAAGAGCTGTTTTACGGGCTTTCCGAGGAGGAAATTTCGGCGTTTAAAATGACGTTCCATAAAATTTGCAAAAATATCGAGCACTTTATGGCTTGAACATAAAAGTGCTTTTATTTCACCCATATAGTTTAAAAAGAAACAGTATGAAATCAAATTAAAGAAAGGAAGTAATACGATGAACAACGAAATCGAGCCAACCAAGGAGCTTGCACATGAAATAACCTACAGAAGATACCTGCTGTCTAAGGACGACGCAAAATTTATGCTTAAGGACATTAACATTGCTGAATATATTGTGCTTTACTATATGTGCGAAAATCCCGAAAACAATTCCATTTACTCGGGAAAAATCTATCTCAGCGAGATTTCCGAAAAGCTTAATCTTCCTATAAGAAAAATTTCAAAGCTTGTAAGGGAAATGAACAGCAAAAACCTTATAAACTGGGACCATGACGGGGACGGCAGGGACGGTACATATATTACCGTTACCGATCACGGCAAAACCGTTTTTGAGGAAACGGACAGCAAGCTTAGAGAATTTTACACAAGAGTGCTGCAAAAATACGGCAAAGAAAAAACAATACAGCTTCTCCAGCTTATGAAAGAATTTGACTCTGTTATGAGAACCGAGCTTGAACAAATGGAGGATAACTATGAAATCGACGAATAATTATTTGAACGGTCTTGAACAAATATGTACCAAAAACGACTTTATCGAGCGTAGACTTTACGAGGAGTACGACATCAACCAAGGACTTCGGGACGAAAAGGGAAACGGTGTTCTTACGGGACTTACAAACATTTCTCTTATAAAATCCTCTGAAGTGAAAAACGGCTCAAAGCAGCCCTGCGAAGGAGAATTGTGGTACAGAGGATACCGTGTTGAGGATTTAATAAGCAGACTGGGCGAGGACGAAATGGGCTATGAAAAAATAGCCTATTTGCTGCTTATGGGGGAATTGCCGAGCAAGGAGCAGTATGACGAGTTCCGCTCTGTAATAGGCACATTTATGGCGCTTCCCACCAATTTCACCCGTGACGTCATAATGAAAGCCCCAACCGACGATATAATGAACACAATGACAAGGAGCATACTTACCCTTGCTTCCTACGACGATGAGCTGAAGAACAGTTCCCTTGAAAACAATATTCGTCAGTGTTTGCAGCTTATAAGCCAGTTTCCAACCCTTGCGGTATATTCGTATAACGCATATAACCACTATCAGAACCTTGAAAGTATGTTTATTCACTATCCTGACCCATTGCTTTCACCTGCGGAAAATATACTCACTATGCTTCGTCCCGACAAAAAATACACAAAAACAGAGGCAAAGGTGCTGGATACCGCATTGATTCTCCACATGGAGCATGGCGGCGGAAATAATTCCACCTTTACAACGAGAGTAGTTACCTCGTCAGGCTCGGACGCATATTCCACAATTGCGGCGGCAATGTGCTCGCTGAAAGGTCCAAAGCACGGCGGAGCTAATATTAAGGTTATGGATATGATGGCGGATATTTCCGCTCATATAAAGGACGTTGAGGACGACGAGGAACTTGTGCGCTATTTCAACAAAATCCTTGACATGGAAACCTTTGACCGCAAGGGGCTTATTTACGGAATGGGACACGCTGTTTATACATTGTCAGACCCAAGAGAGCGTGTGCTTAAAAGCTATGTAAAGGAGCTTGCGGCGGAAAAGGGCAGAATGGACGAATTCAGACTTTACGAGCAGACCGAGCGCCTTGCTCCTCAGGTTATAACGGACAGAAAGCACAACCGCACAGGCGTTTGCCCCAACGTTGACTTTTACAGCGGCTTTGTGTATGATATGCTGGGTATTCCCAAGGAGCTTTACACCGCCATTTTTGCAGTGGCAAGAATTGTTGGCTGGAGCGCCCACAGAATCGAAGAAATTGTCTGCACTGATAAAATAATCAGACCTGCGTATATGAGCGTAATGAAGAAAAAACACAATTTAGGGAGTTTGCATATCTGATTTTGCAAACGGTATCGCTCTTAAATAAGGAGATTAAAACCAATAAAGAAAGCAGGGCTTGTGTGTGCAAGTCCTGCTTATACGATAAAAATTTGGATTGACATTTGGCAAAAATGTGATAAAGTAAGTATATAATCTGCTGTCAGGGGGATTTCCGGGAATGAGTGATCATCTTGGGCTCCCCTTAAGACGGCAGATTTTTTCATTATGCAGTTTCAAAATTATTCCGACTTGATTTTCCCCACAAGCTCCTTGAAATGCTTCCCCCGTTCCTCAAAATTTTTGTAAAAGCCGTAGCTTGCGGCGGCTGGAGAAAGAACGCAGCGTTTGACCGCATTTTTTGAGGCAAAGTCAACAGCGTCTGCAAGGTCTGCTGCCCGATACACGGTGAAATCCGTTTCGCCAAGCATATCGCCGATACGGTAGCCGCTGTCCTTAAGCAAAATCAGATTTTTTATGGGATAGGTTTTCAGGAAATCCACAAGAATGTCATAGGAAATTCCTCTGTCCATTCCGCCTAAAATAAGGGTATCAACGTTGTCAAAGGCTTTCAGCGCATTTATTGCCGCAAGGGGGATAGTGCTAATGCTGTCGTTGATGTATTCAATGCCGTTGATTTTGCCGATA
>JBJERI010000174.1:0-1991 GCA_051882195.1 Ruminiclostridium sp.
CTTTCGGGGGGCGAGCAGCAGCGTGTTGCAATTGCAAGAGCCCTTGCCAAAAAGCCCAAGCTGCTTCTTTGCGACGAGCCAACGGGCGCACTTGACTACAATACAGGCAAAATGATACTTAAGCTGCTTCAGGACACCTGCCGCAAGGAGGGAATGACGGTAATTCTTGTTACCCACAATTCAGCCATTGCGCCAATGGCTGACCGTGTAATACGGCTCAGAAACAGCAAGGTAAGCAGCATTGAAACAAACGACAATCCCACTCCCGTTGAGGATATTGAATGGTAAAGGAATTGCAATTATGAATGTTTATCTGTCAAAGCAGCCTATATTCGACGCTCAGGGCAACACCTACTGCTACGAGCTGTTATACCGCAGCACAATTGAAACCACCAATCCCCAAGGGGAATACGACCGAGCCATTGAAAGCCGCTCCTATAAGCAGATCGCCGACTTTTTTTCGGATAATCAGAACCGTATTTTCGGCAAAAAGCGCTGCTATATGCGGTTTTCGCCCGATATGCTGAAAAGGGGCTTTGCGGAAATTTTCACCCCCGAAAAGCTTACCGTAGAGGTAACCGCCGAGGATTTGCGGCAGCCACCTGTGCTTGAAAAAATACACAGCCTTAAGCGTATGGGCTATAATATTGCAATAGACAACTTCCTTTACAGCGACAAGGACGAGGATTTGTTCAGACTGGCGGACGTGGTGCGCTTTGACGTAAACAGCGACGCCGACCTTATCAAGCTTACTGCCGACAAGTGCCATACCAACGGCAAGCGCACCCTCGCCTGCTATGTTGAAACCGTGGACGAGTTTGAAACCGCAAGGGATATGGGCGTGGACCTTTTCGAGGGCTTTTTCTTCGCAAAGCCCGTCCTTGAAACAAAGCGGTCGGGCGGTCCTATGATAAAGAACTTTTTGCAGATACTTGCTCTGCTTTATGTCCCCGAGCCTGACCTTGAACAGATTTCCGCCATAATTTCCACCGACCCTGTGCTTACAATCCGCCTTTTAAGGCTTATCAACAAGCTTTGCGAGGATACGGGCAACACCATTTCCACCGTAAAGCAAGCCCTTATTATGCTGGGTATTGACAATCTCAAGGAGTGGATTTACCTTGTGGGACTGCAAAGACTTAACCGCAATTCCCCCAACGAGCTGCTCCGTGTTGCCCTTTTCAGAGCGGGCTTCTGCGAGCGCCTTTCCAAAATCGCTCCCGGCGTTGGCTCAAAGGCAAAGGAAATGTACCTTATGGGACTTATCTCCATTGTAACGGGCACAAGCGGCGCCGCCCTTGCGGACGCAATGAGAGAATTGCCCGTTTCGGACGAAATCAGAAATGGTCTTATGGGCAACGGCGGAATTTATTCGGACATTTACCACCTTGCATTCAGCGTTGAGAGAGGTTTCTGGGAGGACGTGGACAAATACGCCGAGGCTTGCAAAATCAAGCCAAATCAGCTTTGTGTCGAGTATCTGAACACCCTTGACTTTACTTCAAGATTTAACGGACTGTAATTCTACATATTGATATATAAAGAGATAAATCAACAATGTGTATAACAATTTGCGTATAATGAAAGGACTGCTATGAAACATTCCGCATTAAAGAAAAATGCGTTTATTGAAATACTTAAAACCAAAAGCCGCTTTCTGTCAATTTTCGGAATAGTGGCTATTGGCGTTGCCTTTTTTGCAGGAGTAAAAGGGGCTTCTCCCGATATGAAAATCTCCGCCGATACCTATTTCGACAGCAGTCGGCTTATGGATTACCGCCTTGTTTCCACCTTAGGCTTTGACGATGAGGACATAAAGGCAATCGAAAATGCGGACGAAAACCTGTCCGTTTATCCCTCTTATTTCGTGGATGTGCTTTTAAAAAGCGAAAAGGGCAACCGTGCGCTGAGAGTAGAGGCAATGATTGACGGGGTAAACAACCTTACCTTAAAAGAGGGCAGATTCCCCGAAAAGGAAAACGAATGCATAA
>JBJERI010000175.1:0-1991 GCA_051882195.1 Ruminiclostridium sp.
TTTATCGACACAATCGTAATGTGCAGTCTGACCGCTTTTGCGGTGATTCTCACCGGAGCGGACAGGGCAGGAGCGGACGGAATGAAAACGGCGGTAATCGCCTTTGAAAGCGCTTTCGGGGAATTTGCAGGAGCCTTTGTTTCAATATGCATTTTTGTTTTTGCGGTGACAACTGCGGCAGGCTGGTCAGCTTACGGCGCTTCAAGCGTGGAATATCTTTTCGGAAAAGGGAAGAGAAAAGCCTATCTTGTTATATTTACGGCGCTGACTGTTGTGGGAGCGTGTGCAGGGGTGGATATAATATGGCAGCTTGCCGATTTGTTCAACGGGCTTATGGCAATACCCAATATATGGGCATTGCTCAATCTGCATAATGAAATACACATTAAGGCAACAGATGTTGATTATGCAGGAAGCGAATAGTTAATATTGCAAAAATGAATATCAAAATTTGCAGAAAAACATAAATATTTTGTCAGATTTTTAACAAATACTCTTGACCGATTGACAAAAATGTTATATAATTGTATATGAGGAAAATTGGTTTTCCAATTTGGACAATAAAAAAGGAGATTACAAACTATGGCACTTACAAACAACAAGAATGTTTTAAAGTGGGTTGACGAAATGGTTGCCCTCACAAAGCCTGACAAGGTTGTCTGGATTGACGGCTCTGACGAACAGCTCAACGCTCTTCGTGACGAAGCGGTTGCTTCAGGCGAAATGATCAGACTCAACCAGGAAAAATTACCCGGCTGCTTATATCACAGAACACAGCCTAACGACGTTGCCCGTGTAGAGGACAGAACCTTTATCTGCTCCAAGACAAAGGAAAACGCAGGTCCTACAAACAACTGGTGCGACCCTGCTGAAATGTACGCAAAGCTTACTCCTATGTACGACGGCGTTATGAAGGGCAGAACAATGTACGTTATCCCTTACTCAATGGGTCCTATCGGCTCTCCTCTTGCAAAGGTAGGCGTTGAGCTTACAGATTCTATCTACGTTGTTCTTAACATGGATATTATGACAAGAATGGGCGCTGACGCATTCAAGAACCTTGGCGACACAAGCAACGACTTCGTTCGCGGCTTACACTCCAAGGCTGACGTTGACCCCGAAAAGAGATATATCGTTCACTTCCCCGAGGACAACACAATCTGGTCTATCAACTCCGCATACGGCGGAAACGTTCTTCTCGGCAAGAAGTGCTTCGCTCTCCGTATTGCTTCCTATCAGGGCTGGAAGGAAGGCTGGATGGCTGAACACATGCTTATTCTCGGCGTTGAAAAGCCCGACGGCGAAATCAAGTACGTTACAGCTGCATTCCCGTCCGCTTGCGGCAAGACAAACCTTGCAATGCTTATTCCGCCTGAGGGATACAGAAACAAGGGCTATAAGGTATGGACAGTAGGCGACGATATCGCTTGGTTAAAGCAGGGTCCCGACGGCAGACTTTACGCTATCAACCCCGAAAACGGCTTCTTCGGCGTTGCTCCCGGTACAAATGCAAAGTCCAACTTCAACGCTCTTGAATCAACAAAGAAGAACACAATCTTCACAAACGTTGCAATCAACAATGACGATATGACAGTTTGGTGGGAAGGTCTTGACAAGAATCCGCCAGTAAACGCAACAGAATGGAAGGGCGCAAAGGTAAACGGCCCCGAATACACATCTGTAATCGGCGCTGACGGTAAGCCACAGAAGCTTGCTCATCCAAACTCCCGTTTCACAGCTCCTGCTGAAAACTGCCCATGCGTTTCCAAGGAATTTAACAACCCCGCAGGCGTTCCTATTTCCGCTATTATCTTCGGCGGCCGCCGTGCTAAGACTGCTCCGCTGGTATATCAGTCATTCGACTGGAATCACGGCGTATTCGTTGGATCAATCATGGCTTCCGAAACAACAGCAGCCGCTGCAGGCGCAGTAGGCGTTGTTCGCCGTGACCCAATGGCTATGCTCCCATTCTGCGGCTACAATATGGGTGA
>JBJERI010000176.1:0-9392 GCA_051882195.1 Ruminiclostridium sp.
GCAGCGCTGTGCAAGATGCGGCGAATATTTCGTCAAGGACGAGGAATATAACCACGATTATTGCAGCAGACCTGCTTTTGACGGACGTACCTGCCTTGATATAATGAACGCCAATAAAAAGCAGTCGGCGGAAAGGGGAAGAATGATTCCCGCCTCCGAAATGAACATTCTGGGGGAAAAGTGCGAGCAATTGTACAAGGAAATGTCCGCAAGAATCAACGTGGATATTACACAGCGTGATTTTTCGGACTGGTATCAGTATATGCAGACGATCCGTGACAATGTGGTAAAGGGCATTGCCACAATGGAGGATTTCGACAGCTTTGTGGAGTATTCACGGTCAATAAGCTTTGCAAAGCCACATTCCGTCAAGGAAGAAGCCCCCGAAAAGGAAACGGAGATAAAATCCGAGGGCGGCAAAAAGGTAAAGCCCTTTGTATTCCAGCGCATTGACAGCAAGTCCATTGACGAAAGCTATATTTCAAGGAACACCGAGGATACAAAAACCTCTGCCCAGACCTACAATCCTCAGCCTGCCGATTACCCTCAGGGAAAGCCTGTTTCCACCCAGTATCAGTCGGAGCAGACCGAGGCGGTATTCGAGCTTTACAGAAATTACGCCGACCAGAAGCCATCAAGGGTTATAAGAGGCTCTGCGGCGGCAAATGTGAACGTCAGCGCCTACGAGCAGAATTTCGACAACGACAAGCCTTCCGCTCAAAAGGAAGCCAAGGCTGAAAAGCAGGACAAGGCTTTTGCGGTAAACGAGGTTAAGACAAAGGAAAAGCCTGCCGTTGTAAATGAAGAAAAGCCTGTTGATAATAAAGAAGAAAAGCCTGCTGTTAAAGCAGAGCAGAAAGCTTATGCACAAAGCTCTTTCAAAACAGAGGAAAAGCCTGTTCAGCCCGAAAAGCCCAAGACCGATACTCCGAAACGTCCTCTGAAGCTGCAAAACCCAAGACAGGCGGAAAAGGAAGAAAAGCCTACGGGAATGGACTATATCGCCCGTTCTTTAGGAGAAAAGTCACGGTCGGGGGCAGAGCGGGAGGAAAAGCCCATTCGCTCCACAAAGCTGCATAATCCTGCCCTTGCGGGACTTGAAAAGCTTATTGAGGAGGAAGAAAAGGCAAAAGCCGCCGAACAGGCAGCCGAGTTTGTTCCCGACAGCTTCGGCAAGTCGGGCGGAAAGGCAAAGGCACTTTCAGCCTACAAAAACGTCAGCGCAGCCGCTCCCGAGCCTGTTCAGAGCGAAAAGCCCCAGCAAAAGTCCGAGCCTGATTTTGCGGATATATTAAAGGGTATCGACCGCAGCGGCGGCTTTGAGGAAATCGACACCGACGCGGAGGGAATGCCTATTTCCCATAAGACAAAGCACGTTATGGACGCTCTTTTCAAGCCCTCAAAGGCAAGCCCTGTTCTGAATATAAGAAAGGACGATTCCGACAGGAAGCAGTAATTCCGAAGGTAAGCCACAGCGAAAAGAAGGCAAATGCTTTTTATGTTTAAATAGGATTTGCAGCAATCATAAAAATAAAAAAGATAACTGAATAAGCTGCCTGAGAAGAAGCGTTTTCCTCTCAGGCAGTTTTTTTTGGTGGCAGTTTTTTCTTCTCCGCATATAATGTAACAAAAAGAAAGGGTTGGTTTTATGTGCGGAATTGCAGGATGGGTGGATTTTAACCGTGATTTGTACGGCGAGGATTTGATAATGGACAAGATGAGCGGCTTGCTTGCTCCAAGAGGCCCTGACGAGGGCGGCGTGTGGAAAAGTCATCAATGCTTCTTTTCTCACCGCAGGCTTATCGTCATTGACCCCGAAAAGGGAAAGCAGCCAATGAGCGCCCGAAAGGACGGCAGAGAGTACATAATCTGCTACAACGGCGAGCTGTACAACACGGAGGAAATCCGCAGGGAATTGTTAGCGGCAGGCCATTTTTTCGAGGGCCATTCCGACACGGAGGTGCTGCTTCATTCCTATATGGAATGGGGCGAAGGCTGCGCCGAAAGGCTTAACGGCATTTACGCCTTTGCAGTGTGGGACCATACCGAAAAGGAGTTGTTTCTCTGCCGTGACCGGATAGGCGTAAAGCCGCTGTTTTACTATGTTTACGACGGGGGAATTATTTTCGCCTCGGAAATAAAGGCGTTGCTTGCTCACCCATACGTCAAGCCTGTTGTTGACAGCAGAGGCATTGCAAGCGTAATGCTGCTTGGTCCTGCGCTTAAATGCGGTGACGGTGTTTTCAAGGATATTCACGAGCTGAAGCCTGCATATAGGGCAAAATTCAGCGCTGACGGTTTTGCGGCTCAAAGCTACTGGAAGCTTACTGCAAAGCCTCATACCGAATGTGAGGCGGACACCGTTGACCATATAAGAGAGCTGCTTATCGACAGCATTGAGCGGCAGCTTGTAAGCGACGTGCCCCTCTGCACCTTCCTTTCGGGCGGACTGGATTCAAGCATTATCAGCGCAGTTGCAGCAAGAAAATACCGCCGTGAGGGCAAAATTCTCCACACCTTTTCCGTTGACTACAAGGGCAACCGTGAGAATTTCCGTGCAAGCAGCTTCCAGCCCGACGAGGACGCTCCGTGGATAGTTAAAATGTCCGAATATATCTGCTCGGAGCACGAAAACGTGGTAATTGACACGCCTCAGCTTGCGGACGCACTTACCGACGCTGTTTATGCAAGGGATTTGCCCGGAATGGCGGATGTTGACAGCTCACTTTATCTGTTCTGCAAGGCGGTAAGGGAGAAGTTTCCGGTGGCTGTGAGCGGGGAGTGTGCGGACGAAATCTTCGCCGGCTACCCCTGGTACCACAACGAGGAAATCCTCTTTGCGGACGGCTTCCCGTGGGCCAGGTCAACGGCGGAGCGTGCCGAGCTTGTGAGAAAGGACGTTCTCGGCGGTATCGACCCTGTTGAATTTGTGAATGGTGCCTGTGCCGAAACCTGTGCAATGGCTGAATATCTTGACACGGATTCACCCAAGGACAGACGAATGCGTGAAATGTTCCTGCTGAATTTCTATTGGTTTATGCAGGTTTTGCTTACCCGAAAGGACAGAATGTCAATGGCTCACGGGCTTGAAGTGCGAGTGCCTTTCTGCGACCACAGAATTGCCGAATACGCCTACAATATCCCGTGGAGCTTAAAGAAGCTTTACGGCAGGGAAAAAGGTCTTGTGCGAAAGGCAATGGGAGATTTGCTGCCCGAGGGAGTTGCGTGGAGGAAAAAATCCCCTTATCCCAAAACCCACAATCCCGATTATTTCAGCCTTGTTGTCAGCCGCTTTGAGAAAATTGCGGCGGATAAAAATTCACGTTTGGGGGAAATACTGGATACAGAGGCAATGAACAGGCTGATTGAAACAAGGGGAGCAAGCTTTACCAAGAACTGGTACGGTCAGCTAATGCAGAGCCCGCAGCTTTTTGCGTATCTGATACAGCTTGAGGAGTGGCTGGAGAAGTATAATGTGATAATTGAAAAATGAAGTAAAGCTTTTTTACTGGAAATCAAACAGCGTCCGCCCCGCCAAGCAAACAACGTTTAAATACAGCTGGGGAAAGGCTTGGCGGAATTGCCGGCGGTGGCACACCGCAGGCTTGGCGGAATTGCCCGAGGCGGCACGCCTCTTTTTTTAAAAAAGTACTTGTTTTACCCCACAAAATATGTTAAAATAAAAATGTATTGATTATTTCACAAACGGAGGTAAACAGCTAATGGCTGCCAAGAACTACAATTCTTACGAAAGTCCTTTCTGCACACGCTATGCAAGTGAAGAAATGCAGTATATTTTTTCCGCTCAGAAAAAGTTTTCAACCTTCAGACGGCTCTGGGTTGCGCTGGCAAGAGCTGAAATGAAGCTTGGACTTGATATTACACAGGAACAGGTGGACGAGCTTGAAGCAAACGTTGACAATATCGACTTTGCCGTTGCCGAGGCAAGAGAAAAGGAAGTGCGCCACGACGTAATGTCCCACGTTTACGCTTACGGCGTTGTATGCCCCAAGGCAAAGGGCATTATCCACCTGGGTGCAACGTCCTGCTATGTTGGGGACAACACGGACGTTATTGTTATGCGTGACGCAATGAAGCTGGTGCATAGAAAGCTTGTCAACGTTATCAACAACCTTGCAAAATTTGCGGACAAGTACAAGAGTATGCCCTGCCTTGCATACACACATTTACAGCCTGCACAGCTTACTACCGTAGGCAAGCGTGCGACCTTATGGACAAACGAGCTGCTTATGGATCTTGAGGACCTTGAATACAGAATGAACAATCTTAAGCTTTTAGGTCAGAAGGGCACAACAGGCACACAGGCAAGCTTTGTTGAACTGTTTGACGGGGACACAAAGAAGATTGATATGCTTGAAAAGATGATTGCGGAGGAAATGGGCTTTGAAAAGTGCGTTCCCGTAAGCGGTCAGACCTATTCAAGAAAGGTGGATTATCAGGTATTGTCCGTTCTTGGCGGAATTGCCCAGTCCTGCTCAAAGTTCAGCAACGACCTTCGTCTGCTTGCAAACTTCAAGGAAATGGAAGAGCCATTCGAAAAGCATCAGATAGGCTCCTCGGCAATGCCCTACAAGAGAAACCCAATGCGCGCGGAAAGAATTACTTCTCTTGCACGCTATGTAATGGTTGATACCCTTAATCCTGCATTCACTGCGGGAACACAGTGGTTCGAGAGAACCCTTGACGACAGCGCAAACAAGAGAGTTGCCGTTGCGGAAGCATTCCTTGCAGTTGACGCAATACTGAACATTATGCTCAACGTCACGGACGGACTTGTGGTTTACGACAAGGTTGTACGTCAGCGTGTAATGAAGGAGCTGCCCTTTATGGCTACCGAAAACATTATGATGCACGCAGTAAAGAACGGCGGCGACAGACAGGAGCTTCACGAGCTGCTCCGTCAGCACAGCATTGCCGCAGCCGCAGTTGTAAAGCAGGAGGGCGGCGAAAACGACCTTGTAGATAGAATTGCAGGGGATCCAAAATTCGGCATTACCAAGGAAGAAATTATGGCAATCTTAAAGCCCGAAAACTTTACGGGACGTTCCGCAGAGCAGGTTGACAACTTTATCAAGGAATGTGTAAAGCCTGTTCTTGACAGAAACGGGGACGTTCTTGGAGAAAAGGCAGAGCTTTCAGTATAAATCAACAGCAATAAATCAGCAAAAAAGCTTGACTAATGTTAATTTTTGAATTATAATAATCAAGTATGGTTTTTCGGTTTTCCGAAAAAAGGCAACATAAAAAGAACGGAGTGAAAATCTAATTGAAAAAGGTAAAAAAACCTGTATTCTTTATTGTTGTAGCGCTCATTGCAGTATTTGCCGTACTTAGCCTTGTGGGCGTTCACACACAATACGGAGATATTCAGACAACCTGGATAAGAGGCTTGTCGGATATCCGCTGGGGTATTGATATCCGTGGCGGCGTTGACGTAACCTTTACGCCTCCCGCAGGCTATGACGCAACCGGCGACGAAATGGACGCAGCAAAGTCCATTATCGAAACAAGAATGGTTTCCAACAACATAACCGACTACGAGGTTTATGTTGATTACACAGCAGACAGAATTATTGTCCGTTTCCCGTGGCAGTCAGGGGACGAAAGCTTTGACCCCGAAGCGGCGGTAAAGGAGCTGGGCGAAACCGCTATGCTGTCCTTCCGCGAGGGCTACAGCGGCGACCTGACAGAGGAGCAGACTTATGAAGATCTGCCGCTGGTACTTACAGGCTCGGACGTTAAGAGCGCCACAGCCGTTTACCTTAACGACAGCAAGGAATACGCCGTTTCTCTGGAGCTTAACGATTCAGGTAAGGAAGCCTTCTCCGAGGCAACAGGCAGACTTGTTACCACAAACGGCAGAATTTCTATATGGATGGACGATAACGAAATCAGTTATCCTAACGTTAGCGCACATATCACAGACGGCAACGCTATTATCTCGGGCAGCTTTGACGCTGAAAGCTCAAAGGCTCTCGCCGACAAAATCAACGGCGGCGCACTGCCATTCAAGCTTGAAACAGACAGCTTCTCCACAATCTCGCCTACTCTGGGTACAGGCGCTCGTGACGCAATGGGCATTGCAGGACTTATCGCCTTTGCGTTTATCGTAATCTTTATGATAGCCGTTTACCGACTCCCCGGCGTCATTGCAAGTATCGCCCTTGTTGGTCAGGTTGCAGGCACTTTTGCCGCAATTACCGGCTTCTTCCCGTTTAACGACAGCTTTACCCTTACAATCCCGGGTATTGCAGGTATTATCCTTGCGGTAGGTATGGGCGTTGACGCAAACATTATTACCGCAGAGCGCATTAAGGACGAGCTTCGTGCGGGCAAGTCCCTTAACGGTGCTGTTGAAGCAGGCTACAAGAGAGCTTTTGCCTGCGTATTCGACAGCAACATTACAATGGTAATCATCGCAATTGTACTTATGGGCGCATTCGGTACGCCCGACAGCTGGTGCTCGATTCTCCTTACGCCCATTTTCTGGATGTTTGGTCCGTCAACAGCAGGTACAATTTACTCATTCGGATATACACTTATCGTAGGTGTTATTCTGAACTTCCTTTTTGGTATCTTCTGCGCAAGACTTATGACATACTCGCTGACAAAGTTCAAGCCATTAAGAAAGCTCTCATTATACGGAGGTGTAAACAATGGCAAATAAGTCTTTTGACGTAATCAAGAACAGAAAGATATTCTTTATCATTCCAATTGCAATTGCGGTAATCACAATTATCACAGCCCTTATTATAGGCGTTCCCGTAGCTATTGAGTTTAAGGGCGGTACCCTGCTCACCTACAGCTACACAGGGGACATCAATACAGACAGCGTTAAGTCGGTGGTTGAACAGCAGGGCGTTGGTACTGTTGTAGTAACAACAGGTTCATCCTTCAATTCCGACCTTGAAACAATATCGGTTTCCTTTACTTCAAACGAAGGCGTTACAGCCGATATCCAGTACGAAATTTCACAGGCTCTTGCAGAAGCATTCCCTGACAACAGCCTTGAAATCATCAACAGCCAGGACGTAAACCCATCTTCGGGTACTTCCTTCTTCTTAAAGTGCCTTGTTGCGGTTATCTTCTCCTTTGTTCTGCTTGTAATTTACATTGCGTTCAGATTCAAGAAGATAGGCGGTATTTCCGCAGGCGTATTTGCGCTGGTTGCTCTCTGCAACGATGTATTTATGGCATTTGCAACCTTCGTGTTCCTGCGCTTCCCAATCGACTCCAACTTTATGGCGGTTGTTCTTACAATTCTCGGTTACTCAATCAACAACACAATCGTAATTTATGACCGTATCCGTGAAAACCGCAACCTTTACGGCAAGAAGATGGGTCTTGTGGAGCTTGTGAACACAAGTATTTCACAGACAATCAGACGTTCAATCAACACCACCATTACAACAGGCTCGGCAGTGCTTATTATCTGCATTGTTGCGTACATCTGCGGCGTAACCTCAATCATCAGCTTTGCTGTACCAATGATTGTCGGTCTTGTTGCAGGTACCTATTCCTCAATCCTGCTTGCAGGTCCCTTATGGGTACTCTGGCAGCAGCACAAGGAAAAGAAGGGCAATAAGTCTGTAAAAGCATAAAAATAAACGCCCACCGACCCCATATCGGTGGGCATTTCTGCATAGAAAAGGAGATTTTGTGAGAGCAGGAGTTTCAACAGCGTCCCTTTACCCTCTTCATACGGAGGACTCACTGAGAGAAATTGCACAGCGCGGAATGAAAACGGCGGAAATTTTCTTCAACTGCAACACCGAGTTTGAGGGGAGCGTTTTCGGGGAAATAACCTCAATCGTCAGCCAATACGGTATGGAAATTTCCTCTGTTCACCCCTTCTCATCGCCAATGGAAACGGTATATCTGTTTTCGGATTACGACAGGCGTGTTGATGAAATTATGGACAAATACCGCCGTTATTTTGAGGCAATGAACAGGCTGGGTGCAAAAATATTCGTTCTCCACGGCGCATTGCAAAGTGCTAAAATAGAAAAGCCGCTGTACGCCGAAAGACTTTATGGGCTGACAAGGGCGGGCTATGAATATGGCATTACCGTTGCTCAGGAGAATGTGTGTTACTGCAAAAGCCACAGCGTGGAATTTCTCACCTATCTCTCGGAGCAGCTTGGGGAAGATGCACATTTTGTCCTTGATATAAAACAGGCGGTGCGAAGCGGAATTTCTCCCTTTGAGATAATAAACGCTCTCGGAAAGAAAATCGTCCATTATCATATAAGCGACCATAAGCAGGGAGCGGATTGCCTGCCCGTGGGCGAGGGGGATTTTGATTTCCCCAGGTTCATAAATACCCTTGAAAGCCTTGATTACAAGGGAGCATTGATAGTGGAGCTGTACAGAGAAAATTACAAGGACTACGACCAGCTTATCCGAAGCGCAAAAACAATGGAAAATATGTTAAATTTACAAAAAGGGCTTGCAAATATGCTCTGATAATGTTATTATATAGGTATAAATATACCGAATAGCACAAAATATAGTACCCCGAAAGTGAGGCATATATATGAAATGTCCTGAATGCGGATATGACGACAGCAAGGTAATTGACTCCAGACCCACCGACAATAAAATCAGGCGCAGACGTGAGTGTTTGCAGTGCAAGTGCAGATTTACAACATACGAAATAGTGGAAAATATTCCATTGATGGTAATAAAAAAGGATAATTCAATTGAGCCATTCGACAGACAAAAGCTGATTGACCGCTTGCTCAGAGCGACGGTAAAGCGACCTGTTTCTCTTGAAACAATCGAGGGAATGGTGGAGGATATGGTTCAGGAACTGAAAAACCAGCTCCAGAGAGAGGTAACCTCGGACAAGATAGGCGAAATGGTGCTGCACAGGCTGAAAAAAATCGACCACGTTGCATATATCAGATTCGCCTCGGTTTATGAGGATTTTACAGATATTGACAGTTTCCTTAAGCTTATAACCGAGCTTTCGGAGGAAGAAAAGAAGGATTGACTTTAAAAGACCTTGAGTAAGCTTAAGGTCTTTTGTTATTGGGCAACTATATATAGAGGTAAATTTCGGCTGAAACACAATAGAAACGGGAGTAAAATTTTTTTAAATTTTTTTCAAAAAAAGTGTTGACAAACCCCGAAAACCGTGATATAATAGCAAAGCACTCGAAAAAGGAGAGAAAATCCTCAAATTCAGGCGCAAATCACTCAGAAAAAACTTTTCAGAACTTTAAAAAAGTACTTGACAAAGACTTCTGAATGTGATACAATATTTAAGCTGTCGAACGACAGGTCACAGAAAATCGAAACAAGTCAAAAAAAATTCAAAAAAATTTGAAAAAACCACTTGACAAACTCGAAACCCTGTGATATAATGA
>JBJERI010000177.1:0-9262 GCA_051882195.1 Ruminiclostridium sp.
TTTAACGCAAAAATCGAAGGCAAATCCGACATCAAAAATTATGCGGATTTCCTTGCCGAAAAAGCAGGAGGAGCAGTACTGTCATGGATTATCGAAGGTGCGAAGAAGGTCATCGAATGTAATTTCAAGCTGACTATTCCGCAGTGTGTAAGTGACGCCATCGAAAAGTACCGCGAGAATAACGACTGGCTTTCTATGTTCATTGAGGACTGCTGCGAGGTAGATGCGTCATATACACAGAAGTCGGGAGAGCTTTATCAGGAGTACCGTGCGTACTGTGCGAGAACCGGAGAATACACAAGGAGCACTACGGATTTTTACACAGGACTTGATTCCGCAGGCTTTTCAAAGCGTAAAACCAAAACAGGAGTCATTGTGTACGGAATACGCTTGAAATCGGACTTTATGGATAGTTAAAACCGTAAAGGTGACGGTCGGTGGAGGTCTGATTATAAACTCCCCTTTAGGGCTGAATTTTTATAAAAAAATGCTCTATAGGAAAGTTTATGAAAAGAGTATCACCGACCATCACCATTGACGAAAAAGGAGCAACAAATGCGTGAAAAACAGATAGAGCAAAAGCTGGTAAAGGCCGTCAAAGCGAAAGGTGGTCTGTGTCTGAAATTTGTGTCTCCAAGTTTTGATGGAATGCCGGACAGATTGATACTCCTTCCTGTTGGCAAAATCGCCTTTGCCGAACTAAAAGCACCGGGCAAGAAACCAAGACCTCTGCAGATAGCAAGACACAAAACTTTGATGAAGCTCGGCTTTCGGATGTTCGTTATTGACAGCACAGAACAGATAAAGACAATACTTGATGAAATGATTGGAGGAGATGCCAAATGAATTTTATACCCCACAACTATCAGCAGTACGCCATTGACTATATTGAAAGCCACAGCATTTCCGCAGTGCTTCTTGACATGGGCCTTGGCAAAACGAGCATCACGCTGACAGCAATAAATGACCTGCTTTTTGATAGTTTTGATGTACATAAGGTTCTTGTGGTTGCACCGCTGCGTGTGGCCCGTGATACATGGTCAGCTGAAATCGAAAAGTGGTCGCATCTTAAAAACCTGCGTTACAGTGTGGTGGTCGGTACAGAACGGGAAAGATGCAAGGCTCTCAGTATTCCCGCAGATATCTACATAATCAACCGTGAGAATGTTCAGTGGCTTGTTGAAGACAGCGGTTTTCCTTTCGACTTCGATATGGCCGTTATTGATGAATTGTCCTCTTTCAAGAACCACCAGTCAAAACGGTTCAAGGCTTTTATGAAGGTTCGTCCCAAGCTGAAACGCATCGTGGGTTTGACCGGCACTCCCGCAGGTAACGGATTAATGGACTTGTACGCTGAGTTTCGTCTGCTTGATATGGGAGAAAGGCTTGGACGCTTTATCAGCCAGTATCGTGATGCGTACTTTCAGCCTGACAAGCGCAACGGCATGATAATCTACAGCTACAAGCCGCTGCCTTATGCTGAACAGCAGATTTATGACAGAATTTCGGATATCACAATTTCAATGAAAGCCACCGACCACCTCAAAATGCCTGAACTGATAAGCTCGGAGTACATTGTGCAGCTTACAGAAAAGCAGAAGGAAAATTACGAAAAGCTGAAAAAGGAGCTTGTCCTTACTTCCGATGATAACGAAGTCACTGCCGCAAATGCCGCAGCACTTTCTAATAAGCTGTCACAGATGGCAAGCGGAGCCGTGTATTCCGATGACGGCAGTATCGTTGAAGTACATAACGGCAAGCTTGACGCTCTGGAGGATATAATCGAAAGCATGAACGGAAAGCCGCTGCTTGTGGCTTACTGGTTCAAGCATGACCTTGAACGTATCAAGAAACGGTTTGATGTTCGAGAAATAAAATCCAGTAAAGATATTTCTGATTGGAACAGCGGCAAAATCCCCGTTGCGCTTATACATCCTGCTTCAGCAGGACACGGCTTGAATCTTCAGAGCGGCGGTTCAACACTTGTATGGTTTTCTTTGCCTTGGAGTTTGGAACTTTATCAGCAGACAAACGCACGTCTTTGGAGACAGGGTCAGACAGCAAACACCGTGGTGATACAGCACATAATCACCAAGGACACCATCGATGCAAAGATACTGAATGCACTGAAATCCAAGGACACAACACAGGCTGAGCTTATTTCAGCTGTTAAGGCAACCTTATGATATACGGAGGTGTAGAATATGACTGCAAAGGATTATTTATTACAAGCACGTTTTCTTGATGACCGCATTAATTCCAAGACTCAGCAGATTGCATCACTCAACGAGCTTGCTGCGAAATGCACCACAACCTTTTCCGATATGCCGAGAAACCCCAATCGAGGACATTCCCGTGTGGAAGACTGCGTCATTAAGATCATTGATTTAGAGGACAGCATTAAAAAGGATATAGAAAAGCTTGTGGATTTGAAGAAAGAAATAATGGGTGTTATCAAGGCTGTGCCGAATGTGGAATATCAGACTCTCCTTGAAAAGCGTTACCTCTGCTTTATCACATGGGAACAGATTGCTGTGGATATGAATTACTCCATGCAGCATATACATCGGATGCACAGCGCTGCATTGAAAGAAATTGTTGTGCCGGAGTAACATGAGAGTAAATGTGATAGAATGAGATTGCTGATATATGTTATTATTATGATAGCGAAGAATACAGAAAGCCATGTAGGAAAAACCTGCGTGGCTTTTTCTTTACCCAAGGAGATGAACCCAATGCCAAGACGACCGCAGCGGCCGTGTTCTTATCCCGGCTGTCCGAATTTATGTGACGGTCAGTATTGTGATAAGCATAAAACCGTAGCACGGAGGAAGTACGATAAGTATGAGCGTCCCGCTGATATAAATAAAAAATACGGCCGTGCATGGAAACGTATCCGTGACCGATATGTAAAAGAACATCCTTTGTGCGAGATGTGTTTAAAAGACGGTCGGCTGACACCTGTGGAAGAAGTTCATCACATCAAGCCCCTCTCTCAGGGCGGCACACACACAAAGAATAATCTTATGGGCCTGTGTCAGTCCTGTCATACGAAAATTCACCACGATATTGGTGACCGGTAGGGGCGGTCAAATCGCTGCATCTATCTTAGCGGGCAACGGCGTGGGGTTTCGTGTGTAAAAATCGGGGTTCAAACGGGGTATTAAACCGCTTGCTCAAAAATGAGGTGAGAAAAATAGCTAAAGACGGTACAAACAGGGGCGGCAGACGAGTCCGTGCAGGAGGAAAACCCACTTCTGCGGCTGAGAAAATACAAAAAGGACAGAGTGCCAAAATAATAAACAATGACATTCCCACCTTTGATGCGGAGGAGCTGGACGCAGTTGATTTGCCGGAGGGCGCTGTGCTTAACGGCGTGGATATGCCAAAGCCGGGAGAATATCTTTCTGCAAGGCAGAAGAACGGTATTCCGCTGGGTGCTGATGAAATATACAAGGAAATCTGGCTGTGGCTGAAACAAAGGAATTGTGAGAACCTTGTCAACAAGCGGCTTATTGAAGCCTACGCTCAGGCTTTTGCAAGATACATTCAGTGCGAGGAAGCAATCAGCAGCTATGGACTTCTCGGAAAACACCCCACCACCGGCGGCGTTATTGCTTCGCCATTCGTGCAGATGTCGCAGCAGTTTCAGAAAAGCGCCAACCTTATCTGGTACGAGATATACGACATCGTTAAGGAAAACTGCACCGAGCCTGTGGGTGATGATCTGAACGATACAATGGAGAAGCTGCTCCGTTCAAGGAAAGGATAATATTATGTCGAATGATACGATGAATTTCTTCAAGGAACTTAAAAGCCAGCGACGCCGACTTACTCCACAGCAGTACAAAACCATAAAGGGACAGGCGGTTAAAGGAAATGTTGCTGATGCCCGTAAGGGACTGCAAAAAGTTATGAAAAGGAGGAACGGCGCATGAACACTACCAGTGAAATGCAGCTTGTTTCCATAGGCAAGCTGATTCCTTATGTCAATAATGCACGGACACACTCGCCGGAACAGCTGAATAAGCTGCGCTCCTCGCTGCGTGAGTTTGGATTTGTAAATCCCGTTATTATTGACAGAGATTTTAACGTCATTGCGGGACACGGAAGAATAATGGCTGCAAAGGCAGAGGGCATTACCGATGTCCCTTGTGTATTTGTTGACCACCTCACCCCTGCTCAGAAGAAAGCATACATAATTGCAGATAACCGCATGGCTCTTGATGCAGGCTGGGACGAAGAAATGCTGCGTATTGAGATTGAAGCTTTGCAAGCTGAGGATTTTGACCTTGCTTTGACTGGCTTTGATGAAAAGGAGCTTGCAGGCTTTTTCGATACGGACGATGATGCAAAAGAAGATGATTTCGATGTTGATGCAGAGTTGGAGAAACCTTGTATCACAAAATCCGGTGACCTTTGGCTTTTAGGTAACCACAGACTTATCTGCGGTGACAGCACCAAGCCTGAAACTTACGAAATACTTATGGACGGCAAAAAGGCAAATCTTACGGTAACCGACCCGCCTTACAATGTAAATTATGAGGGCAGCGCAGGAAAAATCAAGAATGATAATCTTGAAAACGAGAAGTTCTATCAATTTCTTTTTGACGCTTTCACCTGCATGGAAAAAGCTATGGCTGATGATGCAAGCATCTATGTTTTTCACGCAGATACAGAGGGACTCAATTTCAGAAAGGCATTTGCTGATGCAGGCTTTTACCTTTCCGGAACGTGTATCTGGAAGAAACAGTCACTTGTACTCGGACGTTCCCCGTATCAGTGGCAGCATGAGCCTTGCCTGTTCGGTTGGAAGAAAAACGGCAAGCATCAGTGGTATTCCGACCGCAAGCAGACCACCATTTGGGAGTTTGACAAGCCAAAGAAAAACGGTGACCACCCCACAATGAAGCCTGTTCCGCTTATTGCTTATCCTATAAAGAATTCAAGCATGAGCAACTGCATTGTCCTCGACCCCTTTGGCGGCAGCGGCAGTACGCTTATTGCCTGTGAGCAGACTAATCGTATCTGCCATACCATTGAGCTTGACGAGAAATACTGCGATGTTATTGTAAAGCGGTACATTGAACAGGTCGGCTCAGCAGATGGTGTGTTTGTGGTTCGTGATGGTAAGACAATGGGCTTTGATGAATTGGAAAAATAAAAATCCCCACAGCGACTCTGCAGAGTACAAGCTGTGGGGTAATGGTGTGGCACTGCCGTGTGTGTTTTTGGTACTGTCGGGGATAGTGTGGGTCACTTCTTCTGAGTAGCCGATGCGGAATCGGGAGTATCACCGAGTACGATTTTGCCGTGCTTTTCTTCAAACTTTTCGATACATTCACGGATAAGAACGATAATCTGACCGTTAGCTGAACGAGCCTCATAATCGGCAACGTAATGCAGCTTATCCAGCATATCATCATCAATTCTGATAGATAAACTCTTTATAGCCATATATAACCTCCTATTTATGTTCGTATTGGCTTTATTTTAACATCATTTTATGCTATAATACATATTATAGGCGCTAATTACGTTTAAAATACGTTTATAGTGAGGTTATTATGAAAGTAGCTGTTATTGGTTCAAGAGGTCTTTGTGTATCTGATTTAGGCAAATATCTTCCCGAAGATACCACGGAGATAGTTTCCGGAGGAGCAAGAGGAGTAGATACCTCGGCAAGAGAATATGCTCTGTCGCATGGCATAAAACTGACCGAGTTTCTTCCCGAATACGAAAAATACGGAAGGTCTGCTCCGCTGAAACGAAACATTACAATTATCGAGTATGCAGATATTGTTCTCGCTTTCTGGGACGGACAGTCCAGAGGAACAAAATTCGTTATTGACAACTGCCATAAGCTTGGCGTGAAGGTAAAAGTCTACGTTCCGACATAATATTCAAGCCGTACATTGTGCATTACGCAGAATGTACGGCTTTCTGCTGATATTCGGTTGACTTATGCTCCTGTTCGAGTAATATGTGTAGTACCAAAACAAATGGAGGTACAGATTATAACTGTATATTACAATGCACAGGACAGAAAGCCGCTGGTAAAGGCAATCAGCGAGTTCACAGGAACAAAGGCGGTATATATGAAAACACCTACATACGCTTATCGCATTGGTGATTTCACAGTAACAAGAGAGGGCAACCTTGAATTCGAGGACAGCGTTGACGCTGCAGACCTTATTGCACACCTTGCAAGCCTTGGCTTTACAGCCGACACAAGCGCCGACACGCCGCAGGAAACAACAAGCGAAGAAGTACTCGCCCCTGCCGCAGAAACCGCACACAGCGAAAATGTGGGGCTTACAGTGGAAGTTCCCCTTGAGGGAGTGGCAGTAGAAAACCTCACCAAACTGATTGATGCCAAAGGCACTCTTATCCGCAAAGCCTTAGCTGTTGATACGCTGCCAATCGAGGTCACGGACAGCACAGTGAAATTCCCATGGTTCTCCGATTGCAGTTCAGACGAGAGCAAAGCATATACACATTTTGTTTCTGCACTTTGCGACCTTGCCGCCAATGCAAAGCGTGTGACCGCAAAGGAACGGGAAACAGACAATGACAAATACGCTTTCCGCTGCTTTCTTCTCCGGCTGGGATTCATCGGCTCGGAGTACAAGGTCGAGCGCAAAATACTGCTGAGAAACCTTACCGGTTCATCGGCTTTCAGACTGGGGGCAGCTTCTGCCAATGGAGGTGACGCAAATGAGATTTCCGAGTAATGAAGAACTGGAATACTACCGTAAAGAATACCCTGTTGGCTGCCGTGTGGAACTTGTTTCAATGGACGACCCCCAAGCACCGCCCATAGGTACACAAGGAACGGTTCACGGTGTTGATGACGCAGGCAGTCTGCTTGTACGGTGGGACACGGGTTCGGGTCTGAATGTCATTCTCGGTGTTGATGTGGTACGGAAACTCCGTTGATGATATACACAATCAAAGAATGTAATATTCGTTCAATATATAGTGTCTAATTGACTTGATAAATACCAGATGTAGAGTTAATATGTGTATACCGAAAGGGAAATACACAAACGGAGGATACGAAAATGAACGAAAAAACCACAAAGCAGATTGAGGAAATGATGAGCCAGACCATTGGGGTCGAGGTTGAAATGAACAATATTACAAGAGCAAGAGCAGCCGAGGTTGCCGCAGACTTTTTCGGAACAGGCAGACACGAATACACCGCCCGCCGCAACCGCTACGAAACCTACTCCGCTTGGGACAGCCAAGGCAGAGAGTGGAAATTTCAAAAGGATGTCAGCATTTCGGGACCCGACAGCGAAAAGTGCGAACTGGTCACCCCGATACTTACCTACAGCGACATGGAAACCCTGCAGGAGCTTATCCGCAGGCTGAGAAGAGCAGGAGCAAAGAGCGACGCAACAAGGGGCTGCGGAGTGCACATTCACATCGGAGCAAATGGTCACACACCACAGAGCCTCAGAAACCTTGCAAACATTATGGCAAGCCACGAAAGCCTTCTCGCAAGCGCCCTTAACCTCGACAGAAACCGCATGAGCCGCTACTGCCGCACAGTCAGCAAGGATTTCTTAACGGCTCTGAACCGCAAGAAACCCAAGACAATGGCAGAGCTTGCAGACACCTGGTACGGCAGCCAGAACGCAGATTACGGCAGGTCGGCACACTACAACGAGAGCCGCTACCATATGCTTAACCTCCACGCAACCTTCACCAAGGGCACGGTTGAGTTCAGACTTTTCCAGTTCGACGCACCCGCCGATGGAAAGCAGAACGGACTTCACGCAGGACAACTCAAAAGCTACATACAACTTTGCTTGGCACTCAGCCAGCTTGCAAAGCAGGTCAAGACCGCAAGCGCAAATCCACAGCAGACCGAAAACCCCAAGTACGCAATGAGAACATGGCTTTTAAGACTTGGCTTCATCGGTGACGAGTTCAAGACCGCAAGAGAACTTTACACCAAGCGCCTTGAGGGTGACACCGCATTCCGCAGCGGCAGACCCCAGTAAGCAGGAATCAGCTTCCTGCCTCCAATATTACCCCCGCAAGGGGGCTTTTGGTGGTAGAAAGGTGATCCCTACAAACCGCACCTTTCAGAAAGGACGGATCTGAAATGAAAAGATACTATCTCGCTTATGGAAGCAATCTGAATGTATGGCAAATGGCACTGCGTTGTCCTACGGCAAAGGCAGTAGGCACAGCAGTTATCAAGGATTACGAGCTGCTTTTCAAAGGCAGCAAGACCGGTTCATATCTTACCATCGAGCCGAAGCGTGGTGCGGAAGTTCCTGTTGCGGTATGGTCGGTTGAACCGAAGGATGAGTTCAGCCTTGACCGATACGAGGGCTATCCTACCTTCTACTACAAGACCGAGCTGGAACTGCCGGTGGCTTTCACCAAGTCGGGCAAAACTGAAGTCAGAACGGCTTTTGTGTACATAATGCACGAGAACCGTCCCATAGGATTGCCGAGTGGTACTTATGTGCGAACCTGCCTTGAGGGATATAGGAATTTCGGCTTTGATGAAAGGATACTGCTCAGAGCACTGTATAACAGCAGGAGGAATCGGATATGAAGAACGATAACAGCACAGAGTTTCGCACCTGTCCCCTTTGTGGGGCACAGTACAGCGGCTATCCTGCCCTGTCGAGAAAGTACCCCAACATGCAGATATGCCCCGACTGCGGCACACGCGAGGCCTTAGAAAGCATTGGGGTCGAGCCGGAAGAACAGGAGAAAATACTGGAAACCATACATAGCTGCACAAGGCAGCGATAAAAACTGATTGATATATTTTCAAGGACTCCATACGGGGTCCTTTTCTTATGGGGTGATTATCTGAGAAAGCTTACAAAATACAAACCTACGAAGTTCAAGGCAAAGGACAGCCACTATGATAAAAATGCTGCCGATTATGCGGTCATGTTCATAGAAAGCCTTTGCCACACCAAGGGCACATGGGCAGGAAAACCTTTCGAGCTTATCGATTGGCAGGAGCAGATAATCCGTGATATTTTCGGAACACTGAAACCCAACGGCTACCGCCAGTTCAATACTGCATACATTGAAATACCAAAGAAAATGGGCAAATCGGAGCTTGCAGCTGCGGTTGCCCTTTTGCTTTGCTGCGGCGACGGAGAGGAACGAGCCGAAGTCTATGGCTGCGCCGCAGACCGTCAGCAGGCGTCTATTGTATTTGAAGTCGCAGCCGATATGGTGCGGATGTGTCCTGCACTGAACAAGCGTGTCAAGATACTTT
>JBJERI010000178.1:0-1945 GCA_051882195.1 Ruminiclostridium sp.
TTGAATACAGTAAAGGGGAGCGCCTGCCTTTACTGCGGCGTCACGCATGATTCTCGCCGCCTCCGAGGAGCATTTCTGGGACGAGGGATGAAATGCGAAAATAATGGGGTTTCGGGTTTTGGTGCAGATAAGGCTTTTAAACATGGTAGTTGAGGTGGGGTTTGTGACGGGGGTTACGCCTGCAACAATTCCCACAGGCTCCGCAACGTCAATATAGCCCTCCATTTCGTTTGATTCAATAACGCCTACCGACTTCTGATTTTTAATATCGTGCCAGATATATTCGGTGGCGAAAATGTTCTTTATTGCCTTGTCCTCCACAACGCCACGTCCCGTTTCCTCAACAGCAAGCTTTGCAAGGTCAATGTGCGCGTCAAGACCTGCCTGCGCCATTGCGTGGCAGATTTTGTCTATCTGCTCCTGAGTCATGGTCATATACTGTTCAAGAGCGGTTTTTGCATTTTCAACAAGAGTGTTTATTTCACTGTTTTTCATAAGCTTTTCCTTTCGCAAATTTTTATTAGTATCTGTTGTTTATCTTTTTATATTCAGTGGTGTTTTTTATGTGGATAATTCGACAGATAGTTAATTTGTTTTGCAACGATATGCAATTTGAATTTATTGGAATTGCAAAAATCCTTTGTGCACAAGCACAATTCGGATTGTGCTGAACCGTTAAACTTCAGCACTAACGCTGTGCTTAAGAGAAAATAAACCTATAATTATCACAATAAAATTAAGTATTGTTATATCTATTTCCGCAAAATAAACATATTTTTCAAATCAAATATTGCACGCTTGACACTGAGCTTTCCATTTGGTAAAATAAACACAGAAAATAAAAATGCAAGACAGAACAAAAGAAAATTCATTTTTAACAGACAATGGGGTCAAAGATGACAACCTTGTCTGTTTTTTATTTCAGCTATATTGAAAGGATGATCGCTATGGGAACTCAGACAGAAATCATGCTTGACAACATCGGCATGACCTACAAAACAACCGATGGAAGAGATGTAACGGCGCTTACCAGCGTATCTCTCGACATTCAGAAGGGCGAATTTATTTCGCTGCTTGGTCCGTCGGGCTGCGGCAAAACCACTCTGCTGAGAATCATGGCGGACCTGCTTCAACCCACACAGGGCACAATAACCGTAGGCGGCGAAACGCCTAAGCAGGCACGTCTTAAGCAGCGTTACGGAATAGTATTCCAGAGCGCAGTGCTTTACGACTGGCGGACGGTGAGAAAAAACGTAATGCTTCCTCTTGAAATAATGCATATTCCGAAAGCTGAGCGGCAGGAAAGAGCAGACAAAATGCTTGAGCTTGTGGGACTGACCGATTTTGCAAATCACTATCCCAATCAGCTTTCGGGCGGTATGCAGCAAAGAGTGGGAATTGCAAGAGCACTGGCTTTGCAGCCTGAAATACTGCTGATGGACGAACCGTTTTCGGCATTGGACGAATTTACCCGTGAAAAGCTTCACATGGATCTGCTGAAAATATGGCGCAAAACAAACAAGACCATAATTTTCGTAACCCACAATATTCAGGAATCGGTTTTCCTTTCGGACAGAGTTTGTGTTCTTTCTCCTCACCCCGGCAGACTTTCGGCAGTAGTTGATATAAACTTGCCCCGCCCGAGAACAATGGAAATGAGAAACACGGCAGAATTTACGGAGCTTGTTGCAAAGGTACGCGGCAGCTTTGAGGGAGTCTGAACGGAGGCGGCTATGAAAAAACTTAAACAGATACTTTCCTCCCGCAAAATGGTTACGGTTGTGTGGGTAATAGGAATACTTGCAGTATGGGAGGTATTCGCCTTTATAGTTGAGGCTACCAAGCGTACTCCCATAAACGTTCTCCCCCATGTATGGCAGATTGTGGGCTCTTTCTTTTCGGACAACAAGGTCAGCGGTCAGCTTACAATGGCGGAGCTTATCGG
>JBJERI010000179.1:0-9190 GCA_051882195.1 Ruminiclostridium sp.
TCGCCCTCCTTCATTCCTATTGCGGGAATTACACGGACAGCGGTGGTCTTGCTGTTTACCATACCGATTGCCGCTTCGTCCGCAATCATAGCGGAAATTACGTCTGCGGGAGTATCGCCCGGAACAACTATCATATCAAGTCCCACGGAGCATACAGCGGTCATTGCCTCTAACTTTTCAATGCAGAGAGAACCGCAGCGTGCTGCGTCGATCATTCCTGCGTCCTCGGAAACGGGGATAAATGCGCCCGAAAGTCCGCCAACGTGAGAAGAAGCCATTACGCCGCCCTTTTTAACAGCGTCGTTGAGCATTGCAAGAGCCGCCGTTGTGCCGTAAGCGCCGCAGCTTTCAAGACCGATTTCTTCAAGAATATGAGCAACCGAGTCGCCCACAGCAGGTGTCGGCGCAAGGGAAAGGTCAACAATGCCAAAAGGAACGCCAAGCATTTTGCTTGCCTCTGTACCAACAAGCTGACCCATTCTTGTGATTTTGAATGCTGTTTTCTTGATAACGTCAGCTACTTCGTCAATGCTTGCGTCGGGCATTTTTGAAAGAGCCGCACGAACAACACCCGGACCGCTTACGCCTACGTTAAGCACGCAGTCAGCCTCGCCTACGCCGTGAAATGCGCCTGCCATAAATGGGTTATCTTCAACTGCATTGCAGAATACGACTATTTTTGCAGCACCGAAACAGTGATCGTTTGCGGTAAGCTTTGACGCCTCCACAATGGTTTCGCCCATCATTTTTACCGCGTCCATATTGATGCCTGCTCTTGTAGAGCCTACGTTTACCGATGAACAAACTCTTGTTGTGCAGGCAAGAGCCTCGGGAATTGACCTTATAAGCTCTAAATCTCCTGCCGCAAAGCCTTTCTGCACAAGTGCGGAATAGCCGCCTATGTAGTTTACTCCCGTGCCGTCCGCTACTCTTTCAAGAGTTTTCGCATACTTTACGGGGTCGCCTTTAGAAGCCGCAGCAAGCATTGAGATAGGAGTTACGGAAAGGCGCTTGTTGATAATCGGAATACCGTAGCGCTTTTCTATCTCTTCGCCTGTCTTGACGTGATTTGCGGCAACCCGCATCATTTTTTCGTAAACTTTATCGCAGGATCTGTCAATATCAGAATCGATACAGTCGAGGAGCGAGATACCCATTGTAATTGTACGGATATCAAGGTTTTCCTCCTGTATCATCTTTATGGTTTCTAAAATATCGTTTGAATTAAGCATGAATCAAATACCTTTTCTCCTTATATTCTGTGCATTGAGTTGAAAATATCCTCATGCATAACGTGTACCTGAAGTCCCATTTCGTCGCCGCAGGCCTTAAGCTTATCCGCAAGGACGGAATAGTCCGTTGAACACTTTGTAATATCAATAAGCATTGTCATTGCAAACATATCCTGCATAATTGTCTGTGTAACGTCCATAACGTTTGCGTTGCACTCTGCGCAGATTGCTGTAATCCTTGCAAGAATTCCTACTGTATCTTTACCTAAAACTGCTACTACTGCTCTCATTTTGTAATCCTTTCTGATTGAAAAAAATATCACTGAATCCTATTATACAATTAAATTTCAAAAATGTAAAGATTTTCATAGACAAATTTTTATTTTTGTGATAAAATATAAAAAACTACTATATAAACAGAATATTTTGCTTTAAAATCCAAAAGGAACAAAAGAAATGATACCCTTTGATTTTCACAACCACTCAAACCAATCCCCCGACGGAACGGATACCCCGAGAGCAATGGCTGAACGTGCCATAGAGCTTGGAATGAAGTACTATTCCCTGACCGATCACCTTGAAATCAACAAATTCTACGACGAGGAATTTCTGTATGAAGAGCCTGTTCGTCAATCCTCGCTGATAGTGCCGCAGCTTGCGGAGGAATTCAAAGACAAAATCAATATTGCATACGGTGTTGAGCTGGGACAGCCATTTCACGATATGCCCCTTACACAGCGTATACTTGATACCTACGATTTCGATTTTATTATCGGCTCCTGTCACATGATAAGAGGCTATGACGATTTTTATTTCCTTGATTACAACGAAATCGACCCCCAATTCCTGCTTAATGTATATTACGAGGAATTGCTGGAAATGTGTGAATGGGGCGGCTTTGACGTGCTTGGACACCTCACCTACCCTCTCCGCTATATTACCGGAGAATTCGGAATACAGATTGATATGGACCAGTATGAGGACATTATAAAGGAAATTTTCGCAACCCTTATTAAAAACGGCAAGGGCATTGAAATAAACACCTCGGGTCTTCGTCAGAAAATCGGCAAAGCCCTCCCCGACCTATACTATGTAAAAATGTTCAGGGAAATGGGCGGCGAAATACTTACAATAGGCTCTGACGCACACTGCACCGCAGACCTTGGAAAAGGCGTGAATGAGGGCATTGAAATTGCAAAGCAGGCAGGCTTTGACAAGGTGGCCTTCTTCAAGAAGCGCACACCGCAGTTTATTGCAATATAATTTTAATTATATAAGCTTAACTTAGAAAGGAAATTGTTATGGAAAAACTGGTTAATCTTTTAAGAGAAAACGCCCGTCTTACAAACGAACAGCTGGCGGTTATGCTGGGCACTACCCCCGAGAAAGTCGCCGAGGATATAGCCCAGCTTGAAGAATCGGGAATGATTATCGGATATTCCGCTATTATAAACGAAGAAAAATTTGATAAGAACTGCGTTACCGCATTTATCGAGCTTAGAGTTTCTCCACAGGTAGAATGCGGCTATGACGATATTGCGGAAATAATCGCACAGTATAAGGAGGTTGACTCGGTGCGCCTTATGAGCGGCTCTTTCGACCTTGCGGTAACAATCAGAGGTACAAATCTCCGTGATATTGCCATGTTCGTATCGGATAAGCTTGCCACCCTAAAGGGCGTGTTAAGCACCACAACCCACTTTATTTTACAGCGCTACAAAGAAAAAGGCATTGAGTTCAAAACTGGCTCAGGCGATGAAAGGAGCCTTGTTTCCCCGTGATAGATTACGATAAAATTATTTCTGCAAAAACAAAGGAAATAAAGCCCTCGGGCATAAGAAAATTCTTTGATATTGCAAATACATTAGATAACGTTATTTCCCTTTCCATAGGCGAGCCAGATTTCAAAACCCCCTGGGCAATACGCAAGGAAGCAATAAGCGTTCTTGAAAAGGGAAAAACAAGATATACCTCAAATGCAGGTCTTGACGGACTTCGTGAGGCAATAGCCGAATATCTGGAGCAGACTATCCGCACAAGCTATGACCCAAAATCGGAAATACTGGTGACAATAGGCGGCTCGGAAGCCATTGACGCTACCTTCCGTGCAATAATTGAGGAAGGGGACGAAATTCTTATCCCCGAGCCCTCCTACGTTTGCTACAGTCCCCTTGTCACCCTTGCGGACGGTGTTCCCGTGCCCATTGAAACAAAGGAAGAAAACAACTTCAAGCTTACTGCCGAGGAGCTTATCTCAAAAATTACACCTAAAACAAAGGCGCTGGTTCTCCCCTACCCCAATAACCCCACGGGGGCTGTAATGCGCCGAGAGGACCTTGAAAAAATCGCAGGCGTTATCAGGGACACAAACATACTTGTTATTTCGGACGAAATTTATTCCGAGCTTACCTACGGCAATGAAAAGCACGTTTCCATTGCAGAAATTTACGGCATGAAAGAGCGCACCGTTGTAATAAACGGTTTTTCAAAAGCCTTTTCAATGACGGGCTGGCGCCTTGGCTATGCAGTTGGTCCTGCGCCCATAATCAAGCAAATACTGAAAATCCATCAGTACGGCATTATGTGTTCCCCTACCACAAGCCAGTATGCGGCTATTACCGCCTTAAAGGACTGCCGCTCTGATGTTGACTATATGGTGGGCGAATACGATATGCGCCGCCGACTTTGCGTAAAAGGCTTCAACGACCTTGGGCTTCACACCTTTGAGCCTGAGGGAGCCTTTTATGTGTTCCCCTGCATAAAATCCACGGGACTTTCCTCACAGGAATTCTGTCAGCGGCTAATCAATGAAAAAAGAATTGCGGTTGTGCCGGGTGACGCTTTCGGCGCAAGCGGCGAGGGCTATATACGCATTTCCTACGCATATTCCGTAAATCATCTCAACACCGCCATTTCCCGTATCGGAGAATTTCTCAATGAACTTAAAAACAACGGTTAAGGCTTATGCAAAGCTGAATTTGTTCCTTGACATTACGGGACGTTATCCTAACGGATATCACGAACTTTGCACGGTTATGCAGCAGATTGACCTGCACGATGATGTTGAAATTAACGTTACGGACGGAAAGGGCATAACTGTTTCCTGCGACAATCCTCTTGTTCCCTGTGACGAAAGGAACATTGCCTATAAAGCCGCAAAAGCTTTTCTGGAGCGGCTCGGCAGGGATTATGCGGTGGAAATATCAATAAAAAAGCGTATTCCCCTTGAGGGAGGAATGGGCGGCTCAAGCACAGACGGAGCGGCTGTTCTTACGGGGCTTAACAGGCTTTTTGACAGCCCTTTTTCGGCTGAACAGCTTTACGAAACAGGAAACAGGCTTGGAGCGGATATTCCCTTCTGTATTCACGGCGGCACCGCTCTCTGCAAGGGCACGGGAAACATTTTCACCCAGGTGAAGCCCCTTCCCCACTGCACCTCTGCAATAATTCAGCCCGACTTCACAAACAATACCGGAATAGCGTACGCAGCCTACGACAAAGCCCCTGTTCCGCCAAACAGCGGCATTGACAAAATGCTGGAGGGGATTGAAAATTCTGACATCAAGATGATTGCCAAAGCCTGCTATAACGTTTTTGAGCGGCTTTACGGGGACAAAAGAATTGAGGCTATCCGCACAGAATTGCTTGCTCTCGGGGCAATGGGCGCTTCAATGACAGGCAGCGGCAGCGCAGTGTTCGGAATCTTTGAAAATGAGAAAAAAGCGGAAAATGCTCTTAAATTTCTCAATTATCCTTTCGGAATTATTGCAAAACCTATAAATAACCCTTGAAATATTGCTCCGAATGTAGTATAATAAATTGATATGTAACGAGAAAGGAATGATTTTTATGGTAGAAATTCAGAATCATCTTGGCAAAATCAATATTTCCAAGCAGTTTTTTGCCGCACTTATCGGCGGAACGGTTACAAACTGTTTCGGCGTGGTTGATATGAATGTGGGCAACACAAAGCAGACTTTTCTTGAATCAATTCCCTTTATCCCTAAAAAGAACTATATCGACAAGGGCGTTACAGTCAGCTATCAGCATAACAAGCTTATTATTGACCTGCACATAACCGTTATGTACGGAATAAACGTTGCCTCCGTGGTAAAGAGCATTCAGCACAAGGTAAGATACGTTGTGGAGGACGAAACGGATATTCCCGTTGAAAAGGTCAATGTTTATGTTGACGCAATTAAGTCTTGAAAATCACTGTAATATAAAGGGAGTGTAGATTTGAATATTAGCGGCAAGATGCTCCGTGACGCTGTAATTTCGGGAGCAAACAACATTGTAAACAACAGAAATATGGTTGACGAGCTGAACGTTTTCCCTGTTCCTGACGGCGATACGGGCACAAATATGTCAATGACAATCAAGAACGCTCTGCCGGAGCTTAAGCTTATGTCAGACGCTGTTACCGTAGGCGCTGTTGCGGACGCAGCCGCTTCCGCAATGCTGAGAGGAGCAAGAGGCAATTCGGGCGTTATCCTTTCTCTGCTTTTCAGAGGACTTTCAAAGGGTCTTTCGGGCAAAACTACGGCTACTCCGAAGGAATTCTGCAAGGCTCTCGCTCTTGGCGTTGACGCCGCTTACAAATCGGTTATGAAACCTACCGAGGGCACAATACTTACCGTTGCAAGAGAAACCTCCGAGGCGGTAAACGCCCTTGCGGAAACAACGGACGACCTTTCGGAAATCTTTGCAGAGCTTACAAGGAAAGCAAAGGAATCCCTTGACAACACACCAAAACTGCTGCCCGTCCTTGAAAAAGCAGGAGTTGTTGACGCAGGCGGAATGGGCTTCCTTGTAATTATGCAGGGCATGGAAACAGTAATGTCCGGCGGAGAGGGCGTTAAAACCTCCGAGGAGGAAACCGCAAAGCAGCCTGTTATTACCAATGCGGCAGGCTCTGTTGAAGCCGATATTGAGTTCACCTACTGCACAGAATATCTTGTTGTGAAAAAAGAGGGCGCAAAGGACCCCAAGCTTCTGCGTGCTTTTCTTGAAACAATAGGCGACTGCGTTGTGGTTGTTGACGACGATGAAATAATCAAGGTACACGTTCATACGGAGCACCCCGGAAAAGCCCTTGAAGAGGGTCTGCTTTTCGGCTCGCTCATTAACCTTAAAATAGAAAATATGAAGGAACAGCACAAGGGACAGGTTCAGAAGGTAGAGCTTGAAAAGAAGCAGAAGCTTGCTCCTGTAAAGCCTGAAAAGAAGTACGGCTTTGTGTCCGTTGTTTCGGGGGCAGGTCTTGAGGCCCTGTTTACCGACCTTGGCGTTGACAGCATTGTAAGAGGCGGTCAGACCTCCAATCCCTCAACAGAGGATATTCTTGAAGCAATACTTGCCACTCCGGCTCACAACGTGTTTGTTCTTCCCAATAACAAGAACATTATTATGGCGGCTGAACAGGCGGTGAAATTAGCTGACAGAAACGTTATCGTGCTCCAGTCAAGAACGATCCCACAGGGAATTACCGCAATGCTTTCCTTTGACCCAGACGCAGAGGTTAACGAAAACAGCATTGCAATGACCGAGGCTCTTGACAGAGTAGGAACAGGCTCTGTTACCTTTGCGGTGCGGGACAGCGATTTCGAGGGCAGAAGCATTAAGCAGGGCGACATAATGGCTATGGAAAACGGCAAGCTTGCCTTTGTTGAAAAGGACGTTCAGAAAGCCCTTTACAAGGTGACAAAGAAGCTTATCAAGAGCGATACCTCATATATAACCATTATTTACGGCGCAGATGTTTCGGACGAATCGGCACAGCAGGCTTACGAGTTCATCAGAGGAAAAATAAGCGATGATATTGAAATAAACCTTGTAAACGGCGGTCAGCCTGTTTATTACTATTTCGTATCGGTTGAATAATATTTCGGGCGGTTTTATACCGCCTGATTTTGTAAGAAGAAATATGTCATTAAAACACACACCACTTACCGAAATTGTCGGAATAGGCGAAAAAAGAGCCGCCCTTTACAGAAAGCTTGGCATAAACAATGTGTGGGATTTGCTCACCTTTTATCCGAGAGATTATGTGGATTTCAACTCGCCAATACCCATAGGTCAGCTTGAAAACGGAGAAACTGCGGTTTTTCACGGCTTTATAAGCAAAAAGCTGCACCCCTATATAAGCCCCAGATATTCCATTTTCAAGTGCATTGTCAGCGACGAAAGCGGCGATATTCTCTGCACCTTTTTCAACAGCAAATTCAGCTTCGACAAGCTTATTGAGGGCGAGGAGTACATTTTTTACGGCAAGATAACAGGTGATTTTCTCCGCAAGGAAACCTCCTCTCCTGTTTTCATAAGTGCAAAGGACGAAAACAGGCTTACGCCCAAATACCACCTTACAAGCGGACTTACAAGGAATATGGTGGCGGCAAACCTGCACAGCGCCCTTAAAATGTACAATGAGCCCGATTTGCTGGGTGAAGAAATCTGCAATGAGTATAACCTTGCAGATAAAAAAACGGCGCTGAATATGATTCATTTCCCCCGTGATATTGAGCAGTACAACACCGCAAAGCGCCGACTTGCCTTTGAGGAAATGCTGGTGCTGCAGCTTGGGCTTAGCCTGCTGAAAAACAGAAACCGCAGCCTTACGGGTGCGCCTATGACGAAGTGTGATATTGAGGAGTTTTACCGCTCACTGCCCTTTGCGCCCACAAATGCGCAGCTGCGCTCGGTAAAAGAATGTATTGCCGATATGTGCGGCGAAACGCCAATGAACAGATTGCTTCAAGGGGACGTTGGCAGCGGCAAAACCCTCGTTGCGGCAGCGGTCTGCTTTTTCGCTCACAAAAACGGCTTTCAGTCAACCCTTATGGCGCCGACGGAAATACTTGCACAGCAGCATTACGAAACACTTTCAGCCTTTTTAAAGCCTCTCGGAGTGAACATAATCCTGCTTACAGGCTCCCTTACTCCAAAGGAGAAAAAGGAGGCGAAAGCCGCAATTTCAGACGGAACAGCCCACATTATTGTCGGAACACAGGCGCTAATTCAAAAGGGCGTTGAATTTCACAGACTGGGCCTTGTGGTAACGGACGAGCAGCACCGCTTCGGCGTGGGACAGCGCTCCACCCTTGCGGAAAAGGGCGAAAACCCACATGTTCTTGTTATGTCCGCAACGCCTATCCCGAGAACTTTGGCTCTGATTATTTACGGCGACCTTGATATATCGGTACTTGACGAAATGCCAAAGGGCAGAATACCCGTAAAAACCTACGGGGTTGACACAAGCTACCGCCCACGGCTTTACAAATTCATCAGAAAATACGTTGAAAAGGGCTTTCAGGCTTATATCGTCTGCCCTGCCATTGAGGAAAGCGAAAACGAAAAAGCAAGCGCCGTGGCTTATTACAATGAGCTTTGCCGTGATTGGTTCAGCGATATTCAGGTAGGGCTGCTTCACGGAAAAATGAAGCAGGCGGAAAAAGACGAAGTAATGCAGAAATTCAAAAACAAAGAAATAAAGGTGCTTGTTTCCACAACGGTAATCGAGGTTGGAGTTGATGTGCCAAATGCGGTGGTAATGGTCATTGAAAACGCCGAGCAGTTCGGTCTTTCCCAGCTTCATCAGCTGAGAGGCCGTGTGGGCAGAGGCACGGAACAATCCCACTGCATACTTGTCAGCGACAGCAATACCGACTACACTAAGGCGAGAATTGACACCATGGTGCGCACAACAAACGGCTTTGAAATTGCGGGAGAGGATTTGCGGCTCCGAGGACCGGGGGACTTTTTCGGCTCAATGCAGCACGGACTTCCCCAGCTTAAAATTGCAGATATGAACAACGATATTGAAATGCTCAACGAAACAAGGGCTTTAGCGGCAAAAATTCTTGAAAAGGACGAAACTCTGTCAGCTCCCGAAAACAAGGGGCTAAAACAGCTTGTGACAAATCTGTTTGCAGATAGTGAGGAATATGGATTTAACTGAA
>JBJERI010000180.1:0-1935 GCA_051882195.1 Ruminiclostridium sp.
TTCCTCCGCACGTCTGATAATGCTTTCGGCTTCTTTTTTGGCGTCGGCGATAATTGCCTTTCTGTCCTTTACAATGCTTTTCGCCTGCATAAGCTCCTCGGGCAGGTCAAGTCTTATCTGGTCGATAAGGCTGTTAAGCGCTTCCACGTCAACAAGGCTCTTTTTTCCGGTAAGCGGCACCTGTACCGCGTGGTCAACAATTTCATACATTTTTTCAAGTGTATCGTCTAAGCTCATTTTTCTTCGTCCTTTCTAAGTATCAGTCTTTTGTTTATATCATCAAGAATGCAGGCGGGGACAAATGCGCTTATATCTCCGCCGAACATTGCAATCTGCTTTACCATACTTGACGACAGGAATGTGCTTGCCACGTCTGCCGCAAGGAAAACCGTTTCCGCCTTATGGCACATATCCTTGTTAACAAGAGCCATCTGAAATTCGTACTCGAAGTCGCTCATTGCACGAAGTCCCTTGACGATAACATCGGCGTTTCTCATTTTGAAATAGTCGATAAGCAAGCCTGTGTAGCTGTCGATTTCAACGTTTTCAATGTTTCCCGTGGCACGCTTCAGAAAGTCCACACGTTCCTCAATTGTAAAGGAGCTTGGCTTCATTGGGTTTACCGAAACCAGCACGATAACCTTGTCGAAAAGCTTGGCTGCACGCTGAATTATGTCCATATGACCATAGGTAACAGGGTCGAAGCTGCCGGGATAAATTGCTAATTTCATTCCTCCGCCTGCTCCTTTCTGTAAATGGTAACATAGGTGCGGCCGTGCTTGTAGATTTTTGCAACCTTGAATTCTCCCACCTCTTCGGGAAGTTTGGTTGTGCTTTCGTGCTCGCATACGATAATTCCGTAATCGGACATTTTTTCCGCAAGGGCAGGCAGTGATTTCTGAATAAGCTTGCGGTCGTAGGGCGGGTCTAACAGAGCAATATCATAGGTGTCAAGAGTAGTGCGGAGAAATGCCGTGTTTGGCATATTCACAATCTTCGAATTGCTCTCAAAGCCTGTGTTCTTCACGTTTTCCTTAACAATGTTTATAGATTGGATATTGCTGTCCACAAAGGTACATTCCTTTGCTCCTCTGCTTAATGCCTCAATGCCAAGCTGACCTGAGCCTGCGAATAAGTCAAGGACTGTCCGTCCCTCGATTTCAAACTGAATGGCGCTGAAAATAGCTTCCTTGACCCCGTCTGTGGTGGGGCGGATAATTTCCGTACCCTCAAGGGTCTTAAGCTTTTTTCCTCGTGCCGTACCTGTAATAACTCTCACTTAAAATATCTCCTGAATATATAAATACAGCCTGTCCGCTGTTTCCTTGTTTATTTTTGCAACGCTGGCAAGCTCCTCCACAGAGGCTTCCTTAAGCCCCTGCTTTGTCTTGAAATGCTTAAGCAGGGCAAGGGCTTTTTTCTCGCCGATGCCTTTTACACGGGTGATTTCAAGCTCGTACTGCTTTTTTTTGTGCTGCTGCCGCTGGAATGAAATTGAAAAGCGGTGAACCTCGTCCTGAATATTGGTAAGCAGGCTGAACAGGTTTTTGTTTGCGTTGACCTGAATTTCGCCGCCCTCTTTTGCAATGGCTCTTGTGCGGTGCTTATCGTCCTTTACAAGACCGAAAAGGCTTACTTCAATTCCCATTTCGTCCAGCACCTCCTGCACGGCTGAAACGTGTCCCTTGCCGCCGTCAAGAAGTATCAGGTCTGGCAGAGTAGAGAAGCTTTCGTCACCGTCCTTGTAATGCTGAAACCGCCGTCTGATTACCTCTTGCATACAGGCGTAGTCGTTAAGCCCCACCACGTCCTTTATGGTGAACTTGCGGTATCCCGCCTTAAAGGGTCTGCCGTTGCGGTAAACGATCATTCCCGCAACACGGGTTTCCTCACCCATATTTGATATATCATAGCTTTCAATATACATTGGAATTT
>JBJERI010000181.1:0-9113 GCA_051882195.1 Ruminiclostridium sp.
CAATTTCCTTTGCGTCGTCAAGTCTGATTGTCAGCTCATAGCCACGAAGCCTTATTTCAATAGGGTCGCCCATAGGCGCAACCTTGATTATTTTAACCATTGTACGGGGAATAAGTCCCATATCAAGGAGATGATTGCGAAGATTTCCCTTGCCGCCAACGTAGGTTATTTTTGCGGATTCGCCCATTTTAAGTTCATTCAGTGTCATAGCAATGTCCTTTCATAAGAAAGTTAGTTTATGCTAACTTACCACATTAAGTTTACCATTGCGGGCAAAAAAAGTCAATATTTTTTTAGCGAAAAGTTCTTCACATTATAGCTTATTTTTGTTCTAAATGACAGAAAATGTGAAAAAGAGCTGTAGGATTACAGCTCTTTATTGACGTCTATTCGATTATCCTAAGCCTTAACTTGGCGTTAAGTATACGCAGTACGGAAATGTCGATATTGTCCAGTGGGATATCGCCCGAATTTACTGCTTTGACAATTGCCTCTATTTCCTCCTCGCAGGAGCAGGTGTAAAGCATATCGTTTCCTGCCTTGACCGCTTTGACCGCTGTTTCGCCCTTGCTTTCCTCATAGTCGGGCAATTTGCTTAAATCATCTGTAACTGCAATTCCCGCAAAACCAAGCTCAGTGCGCAGCACTTCGTTAACGGCAGGGGAAAGGGAAGCGGGGTTTTCGCCGTCAATGCAGGTAACAATGTTATGTGAAAGCATTATAAACTCGGTGCCCTTGCGTATAGCCGCCTTAAAGGGCGCAAAGTCGGATTGCTCAAAGGCTTCGTATTCTCGGTTATCGGTGATTATCTGTGCAGCTTCGTCTCCGTTTCCGTCATAGCCCGGGAAATATTTCACGGCGGTTGCCACGTTATGCTCCTTGAAAGTGGCAACAACGGTGGATACAAAGTCGGCGGTAATCTGGGGTGATTGTCCCAGCGAGCGCTTGAAAAAGGCGCTATCCTTGTTGTCGATAACATTGCAGACAGGGGAAAGGTTAAGGTTAATTCCGAGGGAATTAAGCAGTGCCGCTTTCTCAATGGAAATGGTTTCAATGTATCCAAAGCCGCCTTCGCTGTACAAATCCTGCGCCGACCAGAAAGGAACGGCTCTGAACTGGGAAAAACGGCTGATTGAATTTACCGCTCCGCCCTCTTCCTCGGTGGCAATAAAAAGCCCTATATCTGATTTTTCCTGCAAGGCGCTGATTTTCTCTCTGACTGTTGCTTTGTTTTCGTATTCGAAATCAGGTGCAAGCATAACCAATCCGCCTATATGATAATCGCTTATCAGCTGCTCCGTATTGTCACGGCAGTTATTGCTCAAAAGGAACATCTGTCCAATTTTTTCTTCAAGGGACATTCCCGCAAGAATTTCGTCCGCACGTCCCGAAACAGTGGCGTAAACATAATCGGGTGCGTCTTCCTCAATTACGGCGTCCGCAAATCCGTCCGAGCCGATATCCCCCGTAATTATTTCTGCAAGGGTAAGCTTGTCGGTTTTGCTGATATTGCCCATAAAATAAACGGTGGCAGGCTTGTTTTCCTCAATATTGCCTTTGAGGGAGGTTTTGCTGCCTATTTCAAAGGAAATCTGCTCGTCCTTTACCTTAAGGGTGATTTTATCGTTTTCAAGAGAAACAACGTTTCCCGTAACGTTGCCGATAACCATATCGTCGGCAGAATCGTTTATGTTTGGTTCTGCTGTGTGATATTCGGTTTCTGCTGTGGTTGTTTCTGCTTTTGCAACCTTTCCGCATGCAGTAAAGCTCAATAAAATCGTCAATGCAAAAATAAAACCGAGCAGTCTTTTTTTCATTGCAATTCTCCTTAACGTTTCTTTGTATATTGTATCATTACAGCAAAAAATTGTCAATAAAAAAGACGGACTTGCAGTACAAATCCGTCTTTAATTCAGTTATCAGCGTTATTTTACTGTAATTGTGAATATCTTTGAAATACCGTTAGCGGAAACTTCAATCTTTGCTGTACCTGCTGAAATGCCCTTGATTACACCCTTTGATGTAACAGTAGCAACTTCTTCGTCGAGTGAGTCGAATTCAACCGTAGCTGTTGGCTTTACAGTAGCGGAGATTGTGTATGTATCGCCAACGCCGATTGTAGCAGAGGACTTAGCAAGTGTGATATAAGGCTTCTTTACAGTGATCTTGCGGCTTGAGGAAATACCGCTTGAAGAAATAGCTGTGATTGTAGCAACGCCTGTTGACTTAGCTGTTACCTTACCGGAGGAAGATACAGTAGCAACGCTTGTGTCGCTGGATACCCATGTAACTGCGTCTGTTGAGCTTGACGGTAAGGTTGTCTTAAAGGTGTATTTCTTGCCAACGTAAACAGTAGCCTTCTTTGTGGAGGTCTGTGCAAATGTATCGGATGGCTTGCTGGAGTTGATAACCGTTACCTTGCACTTAACTGTATCGCCGTTGGAGTTTGTGCCTGTGATTGTAGCTGTACCTGCCTTAACGCCCTTGATCTTGCCGCTTGTGTAAACCTTGCAGATCTTGGAGGAGGAAGTCTTCCACTTTACGTCGCTGTAGTTTGTTGTGAGCTTGAAAGAAGCGCCGACATTAAGCTTTAATGCGGGAACATTGATGATAAATTCATCGTCTGTGTTGGAATCGTCCGTAACGTCGCTTACATCGGGAGTTGAAGTTGAAGAAGAGCCTGTGTTGTAATCAAAGGTAATGGATTTAAACTTGTATTCGCCTGCGGAAATGGTCATATTGTTGAACATTACGCCGTAGTCCTTGTTGTAGAAATAGGTTGACGGAACAGCGAAAGTGATAGATGTTTCGTTGTTCTGAGCAAGAACGACGATGCTGCTGCCTTCGCTGATGTCTGTCTTGATAGAGAATACTGCTGCTGAAGCTACAGGCTTGTTAAGCTCGCAGGTTACGAGAACGTTGCCTGTTGCCTTGGATAAGTCTTCTCTTTCGGAAAGCTTAAGGCCTAAACCGTTGTTGAAAATCTTTGTTGTAAGCGGAACGCTGGGGTCGATGATTGCATCGTTTGAGCTTGAAGAAACTTCAGCCTTGAAGCCTGTCATTGTCAGTGGGTTTGCAACGCCGTCAAGTGTGATTGAGAAGGAAATTGTTGTTGAAAGATTTGCAATGTTGAAAATTGTGCTTGGGTCAACTGTCTTGTCAAGAAGCTGAGCGGAACCTGTCCATACTACTGATGACATTTCGCCGTATACAAGTCTGTCTTCGCCGCCGCTGAAAGCAAAGTTACCGTTTGTCTTTGTAAGAGTAGAGCCGTTGAGCTTGCAGTTGCTGAGAACAGCGTTCTGTGTTGTTACGCCGTCTGTAAGAGTGATTGTAGCGCCGTTGTATGCGCTGATAGAGTAAGAATCGCTTGCCTTGAATTCAGTCTTTGCGAAGTCGCATCTTGCAGAAAGATTGATTAAATAGTTGCTTGATGTGATTGGCTTTGCTACTAATGTTGTTGCGGAAGCGGCAGTTGCAAGGGTGCTTGCTGTAACAACTCCGGCAACAAGAGCAGAAAGAAATCTCTTTAATTTCATGTTGTACCTCCGTTGAATATTTTGAATTTAAATTGTTGCTGTAATATGACTTACTTGCTTCAACATATATCATTATACAATTTTTTCTTGGCATAATCAATAGTGATTTTAACCATATTTACACGGAAAAATTGTACAGCCAAAGGTGAAACTTTTTTGAGAAATGGCTTAAATAGTGGATTTGCGGCATTTGTATAAAATAACAAGTTTTACGGGAACATTAAGTTATGCATAAAAACTATGCCGCAGCGTTAAAACTGCGGCATGAAATTATCTGAAAAATTTACGCTTTTTTGTGTAGAATGGCTCCACGTTTTCTGTGGCTTTTCTGCCAAGCTCGCTGTCCTTCGGAATCATCTGAATATGAATTCCGTTAAGGTAAGGCACGGCAGCCTTTGCAATGTCCTCGTAAACCGACTTGTCCTCTCCTTTTTCAAAATCCACAATAATAAGGAAACTGAAAACCTCATTCATTTTCATAAGGCGGAGATATGCAGCTGCAACGTTTTTGTTGTGTACAAGAAGATTCTTGATTTTATCAAGCATTTCCACAGGCTGTTTGTTGGGCGCTCCAAGCTGTATGCTTGTGGGCTTGTCTATGCGCATTTCCTTGACGGTAGTAACCATTTTTGCGCCTGCGATCTGCTGGATTATTTCCTTGGGAATAATTATGTTCTGGGTAAAGGGATTGATTACAATACCTTTGGCGTCAACCGTGTTGTTTGCAAGAAATCTGGTATAGTCGGCGAAAGATACGGTAACAGCCTGTGATTCCTTGCTGTCGGGTGATTTTCTCAGCTCGTTTAAATCGGTAAACGCCGGAAAATACTTATCGCCGTTTTTGTTCTGTATCAGCTTAAAGCTGATTGTTGTATCGGGTTCGATTTTGAAGCTGCCGTCTGCCCGCTTCTGAGGAAGCTTGTCAAGAATAGCAGAGGTAACGTAGGTTGCCTTTCTTACTTCGTTGAAGAAATCGGTTTTTGTTTTATCGTTGGTTTCAGCTCTCATTGCCTCAAAAGCGGCTATTAAAGCGTCATTCTTTATACTTGTTATATCCATTTTGTTTTCCTTTCAGAGAAGTTTTGTTTATTATATCACGTTTTTTTTGAAATGGCAAGTAAAAATTGTACATTTGCGAAAATGTAAACCAAAAACAAATAAATAGTTGACAATTTACAGCAAAAGGTTTATAATCACATTAATGAAAGGAGAATGAAATGGCACTGAAAAACGATATAGTAACGGCTCTTGAGTCGAACAGAGGCAAGGCAATTTCGGGTCAGGAGCTTGCGGATATGCTGGGCGTATCGAGAGCGGCTGTGTGGAAAGCAATAAAGGCTCTTCAGAGCGAGGGTTATTCCATTACAGCTGGTACAAACAAGGGATATATTCTTGAAGATGAAACCGATGTTCTGTCTGGGCAGGGAATTAAAATGTTCATAGAAAAGAAAAACATGAACAATCCTGTTATTGTGTACAAAACCATAGATTCCACCAATTTTGAGGCGAAAAAGCTGGCAATGTCAGGCGCTGAGCACGGAACGATAGTTGCTGCCAACGAGCAGACGGGCGGCAGGGGACGGCGGGGCAATTCCTTCTATTCGCCTGCCCAGACGGGAATTTATATGAGCATAATTCTTAAGCCGCAGAAAGCTCTTGCGGATTGCCTTATGACTACCGTTGCGGCGGCGGTGGCGGTTACAGATTCAATCGAGGCTCTTACGCAGAAAAAGCCGCTGATTAAGTGGGTAAACGATATTTTCCTTGATGGAAGAAAAATATGCGGAATACTCACCGAGGCAATTAGCGATTTCGAAAGCGGAATGGCTGAAGCGATAATTGTGGGCGTAGGGGTCAATGTCAGCACCGCCGATTTTCCCGAGGAAATATCGGATATTGCTGGCTCGCTTTCCCCTGAAAATTTAACTCGGAATCAGCTTGCAGCCGAAATTGCCGCAAGGATAATCGAATATACGGAGCGGTCTGACAATGGCGCTTTAATGGCGAAATATCGTGAAAAATCAATGGTAATCGGAAAAAATATTACCTTTACAAAGAGCGGAATACAGCAAAGCGGCTTTGTAAAGGACATTAACGATATGGGAAATCTTGTGGTTGAAACCGCAGATGGAACCGAGGTTTTATCCTCGGGAGAAATAACTATAGGGAGTAAAAATTTATGTCGGAAGTAACAGCATCAAAAAGAAAAATAAGCGTATTAAGCCTTACATTGGCGGCGCTTTTCACCGCTCTTGTGGCGGTGGGCGCATTTATTCAGATTCCTGTGCCATATATGGACTATTTTACCTTGCAGTTCTTGTTTGTGGTACTTTCGGGAATGATGCTTGGCGCTAAGCTTGGTGCGGTTTCGGTAGCGGTTTATGTTCTTATCGGGCTTTGCGGAGTGCCTATTTTTGCGGCAGGAGGGGGAATTGCCTATGTTGTACGCCCCAGCTTCGGTTATCTGCTTGGCTTTATTGCCGCAAGCTTTGTCGTGGGCTTTATCTGCAAAAAGCTTAAGGCAAACAAGTATTGGCACTATTTACTGGCGGCATTGGGAGGCTTTGTTGTCACATACGCAATCGGGCTTTTGTACAAGTATCTTATGCTCAATCTGTATGTGGGAGAGCCTACTCCGTTCTGGCTTGTACTGGCGTCCTGTTTTCCGCTGGATATGCCCGGCGATCTGCTGTTATGCGCTTTGGCGGCATTTTTGGGACAGCGTTTGCAGAAAATAAGAAAGAGGTACATAAAAGTTGAATACTGAACTTGAAAGGCTTACCGAACAGGTTTTAAAGGGCAAAGCCATAAATAAGGAAGAAGCTTTGTTCATATATAACGCTGAATATGAACAATTAACTCAATCAGCCGATAAAATCCGCAATGCGTTTTGCGGAAACGCTTTTGATATGTGCTCCATAATCAACGGAAAAAGCGGAAAATGTTCCGAAAACTGCCGTTACTGCGCCCAATCCGCTCACTTTTGCGGCGGCTCGGAGGAATATCCTCTACTTGATACAAAGGCGCTTATGGAGGGTGCGGCTTACAACGAAGCCCGTGGAGTTCAGCGTTTTTCCGTTGTAACGTCGGGTAAAAGACTTTCAAAGGAGGAGGTTGACAAGGTCTGCGAAAGCTACAAGGCTATGAGCGGAGAATGTGAAATCGCTCTGTGCGCCTCTCATGGATTGCTTGATTACGAGGACTTTGTCAAGCTGAAAAACGCAGGTGTAGTGCGGTATCACAACAACCTTGAAACCTCACGCCGCAATTTTCCCAATATATGTACCACCCACACCTACGACGATAAAATCAACTCTATAAAGGCGGCGCAGAAAGCTGGCCTTGAGGTTTGCAGCGGAGGTATAATGGGGCTTGGTGAAACGGTTGAGGACAGAATTGATATGGCGCTGGAGCTGCGTGAGCTTGGCATAAAGTCAATCCCCCTGAACGTGCTTAACCCTATAAAGGGTACTCCGCTGGGGGATATGAAGCCCCTTGATGAAAGGGAAGTGTGCCGAATTGCCGCCACATACCGCTTTATACTGCCCGACGCAAAAATCAGGCTTGCGGGAGGACGGGGGCTTTTTGCCGATAAAGGCGAGGCAATTTTCCGCTCGGGTGCAAACGCCGCAATAACAGGCGATATGCTCACAACCTCGGGAATTACCATTGCCGACGATATGCGCATTGTGAAAGAGCTTGGCTTCGAGGTAAAACGGTCATGAGAAAAGGTATTTTTATTACCGGAACAGGCACCGACGTGGGCAAAACCTATGTAACCGCACTTCTGCTGAAAAAACTGCGTGAAACGGTAAACGCAGGCTATTACAAGGCGGCGTTAAGCGGCGCAGAGCTTATTGACGGAAAGCGAACGGCAGGAGACGCTTATCGGGTATGCAAAACCGCAGGCATTGAGGGCGATCCCAACAGCTTTGTTTCGTACATCTATGACGAAGCGGTTTCGCCACATCTTGCGGCACGGAAAGAGGGAAATCCTCTTTCCCTTGAAAAGGTCAAGCAGGATTTTGTTCATATTTCGAAAAAATATGAACAAGTTGTTGCGGAGGGCAGCGGCGGAATTGTCTGTCCCATACGATACGATGATGAAAAAATTATGCTTACGGATATAATAAAAACCCTTGGACTTGACGTTATTATTGTTTCGGAAGCAAAGCTTGGCTCAATAAACAGCGCCGTGCTGACCTATGAATATGCGGTAAATCACGGAATAAAGGTATTGGGCTTTATTCTGAATAACTTTGACTGCAATAGCGAAATGCAGCATGACAACAAGCTTATGATTGAGGAGCTGACAGGGGCAAGGGTGCTTGGTACAGTTAAAGAAAACGGCACGGAGCTTGAATTGCTTTGCCATATTTCGGATTTAACAGAATAAATTTAGCCTTGTATTCCGATGGGATTCGGAACGCAAGGCTATTTTTTATCTGTTTCCCGTTGATAAATAAGGAGCAAGAGCGCCTGCTACTGTTGAAGACGGCATTGTCTGAATCCAGATTTTGCCCGGTCCCGTAACCCTTGTGTTGAAAAGTCCCTCGCCGCCGAAAAGCACATTGCCCACGCCTTTCACCGACTGAATATCAATGGAAACGGTGTGTTCCATAAGTGCAAGATGTCCCGTATCCACAATCATTGACTGATTTGGCGCAAGGTCATAGCACACAACGCTGCCGTCTATTTCAAGAAAAACAGTACCGTTTCCGCTGAATTTCTGCATAATGAAGCCCTCACCGCCGAAAAAGCCCGAGCCTAATTTCTTCTGAAAATGGATTGACATTTCCACTCCCTCCGAAGCCGCAAGAAAAGCGGATTTCTGTGCAATTACAGGCTTGTCGGGAGTTATTTCCATGGGAATAATCTCCCCCGGAAAGCAGGACGCAAAGGCAATCAATCCTGCGCCGCCCTCAGCTGTATAAACGTTCTGAAACATTGATTCGCCCGCAAACATTCGTGAAAAAGCCTTTCCGAAGCCGCCGCCTGCGTTTGTGCTCATTGTCATATTTGGGGACATCCAGCTCATTCCACCGCTTTCGCAGCTTACAGATTCGCCGGGCTCAAGGTGGCATACCACAACGGGCAGGGGAGTACCCTTGATTTCGTATTTCATAAAGTTTTCCTTTCCGCCCTTTTAACGGGCTTTAATGTATGAATTTATTCGTGTAATTATATTTTCCTTTAGGTTATCGTGGAAAAGCATATAATCGTAAAGATGCATTACGCCCTTTCCAAGTCCCAGCAGGTCGGGATAGTCCTTTTCATCAAGACCGCTGAGTATAAGCGTACCCCGCTTTTCATCAAGCCTTGCGCCGCAGAAGCCTGCCTCGTGAGATATTACATGGCCGTCCATTAAATCCATAATCACGGCTCCTTTGTTCATATTTTTATCAGCTTGTGAACAATCGGTGCACCAGTTAAGAGGGTTTATGCCGATGGTTTTTACGCCTTTTGGAACAAGAATTGACTCCTCAACTCCCTCGAATTCGCTGTTAAAGGAGATAATAACTCCGTTGTCGTCAGCTTTCCGAGCCGTTTTAAGCACAGGACAGCTTTGCAGAT
>JBJERI010000182.1:0-9107 GCA_051882195.1 Ruminiclostridium sp.
TGCCGCAAGTCCTGCCTTTTCAAGAGCCTTTTCAATTGCATTGAAAAGTGCGTCCTCTTTACATTCAGCCGAATGTGAAAGAGCACAGCCTGCAACCCTTGCGTATTTGTGAGCCTTTCTGCCCTCTGCGCTTGTTTTTGTTTCAAGCACCAAAGCCGAGCTGCCCTCGCCGAGAATATAGCTTTCTCCTGCTCCTGCCGCTCTGAAAAGCTTGTCGATTTCCTCGCTGTTTTCGTCTGTGCCGCAGGCAAGCATTATCTGCTCATTGCCCTTCTGCAATACGTCATAAGCGTAGGCAATGCTCTGAATACCTGCCTGCGAGCCGTTGGCTACCGTTGCGCAGTAGCCCTTTGTCTTGGTGAAAATGGAAAGATGTCCTCCTGCCGCATTGTAAACGGTGTTGGGGAATGAAAAGGCGCTGCCTGCGGTGGGACCTTTTTCACAGACTGTTTTCTGGAAAGAGGTTATTTCCGCCATTGGGCCGTTTGCAGTACCCACAATGCCGCCGATAAGCTTTTCGTTTGCTTCGTCAACAGTAATTCCTGCGTCCCTAAGTGCGTCAATGCCGCTTAAAAGCTGCATCTGACTGAATCGGTCAAGCTTTCTGTAAAAGCCAAGCTTAACATCTCTTGCCGCAAAAGCGTCATTGTCAAGAGTAACCGTGCGGCTTGCAGTACCGTTATCCGCCGACATTACAGCCCCTAATCCCGTAATGTAAACAGGCTCGGAAACAGCTTCCTTTGCCTTATGCTCCTTTTTGGAGAAAATAATGCTTGCGTTTGTGCCGCCGAAAGCAAAGCTATTGGACATAGCGGTGTCAAGGGTCTTTTCCTCCGCATTGTTTGCGATAAAGTCAAGACTTCCTGCCTTTTCCTTAAGCCTTTCAAGGTCGCTCTCGTCATAGCCGATTGTGGGGGGAGCAATATTTTCGCTCATTGCCTTGACGGTGATTGCCGCCTCTATTGCGCCTGCCGCACCAAGACAATGACCTGTCATTGATTTTGTTGAGCTTACGGAAAGGTCTGTGCCGTCAAAGAGAGTGTGGAGGGAGAGAAATTCCGCTTCGTCATTCTTTGCCGTGCCTGTGCCGTGAGCGTTTATGTATGCGATTTCCGAGGGCTGTACTCCTGCGGACTCCATAGCCTTTGTTATGGCGCTCATCTGTCCCTCGCCCTGTGGGTGGGGAGCGGTAATGTGATGTGCGTCCGAGCTTACTCCGTAGCCCGAAACCTCGCAGTAAATCTTAGCCCCTCTTGCCACAGCGTGTTCGTATTCCTCAACGATAAGCACAGCGGCGCCCTCGCCTAAGGTAATGCCGTTGCTCTTGTTGAGCGGCGAACAAGCGTTTTCCGCAAGAGCGTGAAGTGCATGGAAGCCCGCAAAGGCAAGGCTTGAAAAAGCGTCAGTGCCCCCCGAAAGATACACGTTGCCCGTACCGTCCTTGATAAGGTCGCAGGCGTAGGCAATGCTCATTGTACCTGCGGCGCAGGCGTTAACTATATTCGCCGTAACGCCGTCAAGCCCGAGATACTTGCTTACACCGGCGGCGATTGCTGACGCCTCCATTTTGGGAATATCAGCGCTGTCCGCTTTACCGCTCATTTTATCGGTATAGTATTTGTCAATGCTTGCCGCACCGCCAACGCATGAGCCGAGAATAGTTCCTGCGGATTTGAGATAATCTCCCGATAAGCCGGAATCGGCAATTGCCTCTTCCGCCGCCTTAACGCAAAGCCTTACCGAGCGGTCGTATTCCTCTGCGGGGAGAGAATCGCACTTTACCTCGCCGCCCAAGTGGGAATAGCAGCCCTCGGTGCTGACGGATTTCACCGTATCAATGCCCGATTTGCCGCTTTTTATATTGCTCCAGCATTCGTCTGCGGAGTTTCCTGCCGCACAGATAATGCCGACGCCTGTAACAACACATCTTTTAGCCATAACAAGACCTTTCCTTTCGGACAGTTATTTGCCTGCGTTTTCCATAACGTAAGCTGTAAGGGAGTTAATGTCGCGGAAATTTACCTTGTCAACGCCTGTCATATTTACGCCGAAAAGGTCGTCGATTCCTGCGATAATCTCCAGCGAATCAACGGAATCAAGACCGATGTCGCCGCCGAAAAGCTCTGCGTCATAAGCAAGCATTTCCTCGGGGATTCTGAGGCTTTCGCTGATCATTTTCTTGATTTTCTCTGCTGTTTCGATTTTATCCATGGTATGTACTCCTTTGAAGTTGATTTGATTTATTTTAAGCTTGCGCTTATTGACTAATTATAACACGATTGTAATTAAAAAGCAAACAAATAGCCTTTGCCAAGGAACAAAAAGTTTCGCTCAAGCCTTTTCAAAGGCTTGCGGATTCCAAAGGCGGCGCCTTTGGTCGGCTACCGCAGTAGCCGAAATACCTTATACTAAAACGATTTTTTCAGGGGTTTGGGGAGCTTTTTTCACGAAAAAAAGCGCCCCAAGACTGAAAAATCTTCGCAACAAATTTCTCTAAAAACATGCCGGTGGCATGTTTTTAGACGAGCGTTGTATAAATTACTTGTATTTCTCCTCCAGCCCCTCACGCAGTCCCTTTATCTCCTCCTGCATTTCCTTAGCAAGCTGCTTTGCGTAAAGGGACTTCCGCATATCCTCGGGACAGGCGGTATCGTATCTTTTGCCTACCGCAAAGTGCATTCTGCTGCCAAAAACGAAATTGTACTTGCCGTAAACCGCACAGGTGACAATAGGCACGTTCATTTTCTCCGCAAGGATCGCAAAGCCGGGCTGAAAGTCGTTCATTTCGGTTTTGCTTGTTTTTCCCTCGGGGAAAATCAGAAAGCTTTCGCCCTCCTCAATGCGTTTCTGCGCCTCGAAAAACCAGGCTGTGTCCATTTCCTTGCGGTTAACGGGAACGCTGCCGTAAAGCCTGAACAATGCGCCTATGTTCTTTTTGTCCGCCCAGTCCTTTGCAATAAGTATGCAGGGCTTCCATTTGCTGAGAGCCGCCGAAACCATTGCCCCGTCATAGTGACTTGTGTGGTTGCAGATGAAAATTACGGGGGATTTAAGCTGTTTTACGCTTTTGTCTGTGTATTCAACCGTGGGTCTGAAGAAAAAATAGGCAAGTCCTTTTATAATGCCTCTGAAAATGCTCCGTCCTATGTTCATTTCGCCAAAAACTCCGTCAATGCTTTTTCCTTGTTGTGCATAAGCTTGTAGCCGTGCCTGTAAAGCTCCGCAAGCTTTTGGTCGCTGCGCTCGAACTTGCTTATGCTGAATTTCTTCTGAGGTCTTACCACAAGCACCTTTCCCTCTTTAACAAGGGCTTTCATTCTTTTCTCCTGCTGTTCGTACGCCGCAGACCTTTTCATTAAGCATTCGTAAACGGCAGGATATTTTGAGCCGTACATTGCCTTAAGCACCTTGCTGAATTTGCGGTAATCGGTGTGATGAGCGCCTGCGGGCCTTGTCATAACCGCAATAACCTTGTCACAGCCCCATTCAAGCGCCCTCTCAAAAGGCACAGCGTCCGTAATGCTGCCGTCAAGATAATAATTTCCGTCACATTCGCTTGGGGGACACAGAATAGGAAGTGAACAGCTTGCCTTGATGATTTTAAGCAGCCTGTCCTTGTCCGAGCTTTCCGAAAGATATTCGGTTTTGCCAGTTTGGCAGTTAGCGCAGACATATTCAACGGTAATTCCCTTTTCGTTTATGTTTCTGAAATATGTATCAAAATCAAAGGGAAAAATCTTCTCCGTATAATCGTATGCCATATAGTCAAGGTTAATGAATTTCCCCGTGCGAAGCAATGAATCAAGCCCCATATAGGCGTGCTCCCTGTCGGGGGTAATGACCTTTTTTGTGCGCCCGGGCTGCTCGGCGACAAAGTCCATTGCAGCCCCCGCTCCTGCGGAAACTCCGCCGATATACGAAAACATATCAAGCCTGTTTTTCATATAGTCAAGCACTCCTGCGGTGAAAATTCCGCATTTTGCTCCGCCCTCAAGCACAAGTCCGATTTTCATAAAGTTCTCCGTTTTTCGACATAGTTTTCTCTATTATCTATTTTATCACCCTGAAAATAAAAATCAAGCTTTTTGGCGTAAGCGGCGAAAAAACTGCGTGAACGGGATATAATTTGCCTTTTACCCATATTATATAATAGTATAGAAAACAGACAGAAAAACAGCCCGTGGGTTAAACGGGCTGTTTTTCATTAAGGAGAAATGTTATGTTACGAAATTTCGATAAAATCTTATTTATATTTTTTGATTTGTTTCAGTATATCACAACTTTATTCCAAAATCAAGGGTTTTTTATTAAAATGTAATAAAATGCAGAAATTTTGTCATTTCCTGCATATTTTTGCATAGTAATACGGTAAAAATTTACTATATTACCACGGAGAAATCAGCCGCTTTGTATCGGTTACATTGGTTACACGTCACAATATGTACAATTTGTAACCCATAATATATAATTTTTGTACAAATTTAAAAATTTTGCTAAAGTTTTCCCGAAATGCCGCCGATATAAAGAATGTAAGGGCAAAAAGCCCATATACGATACAGAACGTATCGGAAAAAACTTTAATCAAAGCTTCCGAAAGGATATCGGTGGCTAAGTATCAAGGAGGAAAATATCATGGCAGGCATGGTAGTACAACACAATCTAAACGCTGTTAACGCAAACAACAAGATGAACATGAACGTTTCCGGCACAAAGAAGGCAACTGAAAAGTTATCTTCAGGTTACCAGATTAACCGCGCTGGCGACAACGCTGCAGGTCTTGCAATTTCTGAAAAGATGCGTTCACAGATCCGTGGTCTTTCACAGGCTACAAAGAATGCTAACGACGGTATCAGCCTTATCCAGACAGCTGAAGGCGGCTTAAACGAAACTCACTCCATTCTCCAGAGAATGAGAGAGCTTGCAGTTCAGTCAGCTAACGGTACATATCAGGATGATACAGACCGTGAAGCTATCCAGCTTGAAGTTGACGCTCTCAAGTCTGAAATCGACAGAATCTCCAGCGCTACAGAATACAACGGCATGAAGCTTCTCGACGGTTCTCTTGACAAGGGCACATCTTCAACAGATTTCGGTCCACGTTACGGCGTGCTCCTTTCTGAAAAGCTTGATTCTGCTACACTTGCTAACAACCTTTCACTTGAGGGTTCAACAATCACTTCCAGCGTAACAGGCGTAACTGTTTCCTTAAAGGACGCAGCTTCCGGCGCAGGCAGCGAAAACGCTGAATGGAGCGACGATGGTAAGACATTAACCCTTAACTTAAAGGCTGGTCAGACATATTCACAGGCTGACATCGACAAGCTGATTGCAGGCGCTACACAGGCTAAGGACGATACACAGGCTGCTTCTGCTCCCGACGTTACATTCAACCTCAAGAGCGGTGTATTCACATTCTCCGAAGAAGAAGATTTCACCACAGCTACAGGTATCAGAGCTGACAGTGACGAAGTTGATTTAACAGCTGCTCTTATGACAGATGGTTCAGTTCAGAACGATAAGTATGCTGACTCTATCAGATTCACAGCTAACAACTACGGCGAAGACACTCGTGCAATCACAATCAAGACAGACGTTGCTGCTGGCAAGGAATGGGTTGAAACAACAGATTCCAAGGACGAAGGTATCGGCATCAAGAACGGCGAATTTACACTTCACCTTTCTACAGGCGTTGAGTACTCCGAAGGCGATCTCGAAAACCTCTTAAAGAAGTCCGGTCTTGACTACACAATCTCCTTAACAGACCAGACAGCTGCTCCTGACGGTGACAAGGTATTCTATGCACAGACAAAGGACGCTGAAATCTCTGTTGATATGTCAACAATCGCAGGCGCAGGTCTCGGTGCTGACAAGATGACAGGTGACGGCGACGGTTTAACATTCCAGATCGGCGCTAACGGCGTAGAAGACCAGAGAGTAACTCTTTCTGTAGGCGATATGTCTTCAACAGCTCTTGGCGTTGCTAACGCTGACGTTTCTACTCAGGACGCTGCTAACAAGGCTATCGAAATGGTTGACAGCGCAGTTAAGACTGTTTCTATGCAGAGAGCAAGCCTCGGTGCATTACAGAACAGACTTGAATACACTGTAAACAACCTGACAACAACTAACGAAAACCTGACAGCTGCTGAATCTCAGATCAGAGATACAGATATGGCATCAGAAATGATCAACTACACCAAGTACAACATTCTGCAGCAGGCTTCTCAGGCAATGCTCGCTCAGGCAAACCAGGCTCCACAGGCAGTTCTCCAGTTACTTGGCTAATTCGGAAAACTTATTTAAAGCTGGTTAAACAATTCGTTAAGTTAATTCACTTCCGGTCAACCGCCGTGTTAAACGGCGGCTGACTGGCAGTTTCCAAAGTTAAATTTTAACAAAGCTTTGGAACGAACATTATTCATGGAGGATAATTATGAGCAAGTTTAAGAAAATCGTAGCCGGTATCCTTACAGCAGTTATGGCGGTTACTTCTGTCAGCGCTGTTACATTAACAGCTTCCGCTGAAGAAACACCCGCAAAGGTAGTATGGGTAAACGGCAAGGATATCAAGACCACAACAAAGAACAGCGACGGCACAAAGACAACAGAAGTTACACACTACAAAACAACTGAATTCGAGTACCAGGGTAAATACTCCGGCGGTAAGTGGACAGTTCTTGTTACACCTACAACAGTTGCTACAGTTGACGACTTTGTAAAGCTGTTCGACGAAAAGGGCAAGATCAAGAAGGACGCAGCTGCTGACTTAAAGGACGCTAAGACCATTGCAACCGCTAAGATTAAGGAAGGCACAATTACAGTTACCGCAGGCAAAAAGGGCGGCGACGTTAACGTTTGGCTTTACGAATACAAGAACAAGAAGGTTGTAAATGCTGACGGAATCGAACCACAGGTTTGGAAGGTAACAGCTAAGGTTGCTGCTACAGGAATCGAAGTTAAGGACGCTAAGTCCGCTGCAGTTAAGGCTGCAACAATCGAAGTTGGCGAAAAGGCTGAATTCACAGTTGCAGGTACAGTTAAGAGCGGCACAGTTGACGCAGCTGCTACATACACAGCTGAATTAAAGAAGGCTGATCAGTCCGCTAACTTAAAGGTTGAATATGATAAAGGCAAGCTTACATTAACAGGCGTTAAGGCAGGCGATAAGGACAAGGACGTTAAGGTTGCAGTTGTAATCAAGAATGTTGAGTCCGGCAAGTCCGTAACATTCAACGTAACAGTTAAGGCTAAGGCTGCAAGCTCAGCTGCATAATCTGAACTTAACTCAATAATAAAAGGAACGAAGAAATTCGTTCCTTTTTTCTTATGCAAAAACGCATTGTGTTAAAGCGCGTTTTGATTTATTTGCGGCTACTCGCCTTATCTTGAAAGCTTTGACAAAAACGCCTTTGTTCTCTCATTAGACGGATTGTCGATTACGTCCTCGGGTCTTCCCTCTTCAATGACAACGCCGTTTGCCATAAAAATTACCCTGTCCGCAACGTTCCTTGCAAAATCAATCTCGTGGGTAACTATAACCATTGTCATGTGCTCCTCCGCAAGCTCACGGATTACCTTAAGTATATCCCCCGTAAGCTCCGGGTCAAGGGCACTGGTAGGCTCGTCAAAGAAAAGCACCTGGGGATTGAGAGCCAATGCTCTTGCAATGGAAACACGCTGCTGCTGACCGCCCGAAAGCTGATAGGGATAAGCGTCCGCCTTGTCCGACAGCCCCATTTTGCGGAGCAGCTCCCTTGCCTCCTTTTCAACCTCTGCCTTGTCCCTCTTCTGCACCGAAATTGGAGCGTCCATAATGTTTTTCAGCACCGAATAATGGGGAAACAGGTTGAAATTCTGGAACACCAGCCCGAAATAAGAGTACATCTGCCTTAGCTTTGCAGAGGGAGCGTAAACCGAAGCCCCGTTTGTATTCTTAGCGGCGTATTCGCTCATATACACAAGGTCGCCTCCGTCAAGGCGCTCCAGCATTGTTGCACAGCGGAGCAAGGTGGATTTTCCCGAGCCTGAGGGCCCGATTATTCCCACAACCTCGCCCTTTTCAACTGAAAGGGAAATGTCTTTCAGCACCTCGAAGCCGTCAAAGGATTTTTTAGCGTTTCTGATTTCAAGTACCTTCATCTGTAATACCCCAGTTTCTTTTCAACTCGCTCCATAATAAGAGCAACGATAAGGTTGAAAACGTAGTAGAAAATGCCTGCCGCAACAAAGGCGGTCATTGTCTTTTCGGCGGCGGCGATTGCCTTTGCATTGGTGAACATTTCAGGCACAGCAAGGGCAAAGGAAAGTGACGTGTCCTTGATAAGGGTGATTACCTCGTTGGTAACGGGAGGAATAATGCGCTTCACTACCTGCGGAAAAATGATTTTCAAAAAGGTTTGTATTCTTGTGTAGCCAAGCACCTTTGCCGCCTCGTATTGTCCCTTTGGCATTGACTCTATACCACTTCGGTATATTTCCGCAAAATATGCCGCATAGTTAAGGGAAAAACCGATAATTACGGCAACAAAGCGGTAGTCGTTGGAAATGTTTATGCCGAAAATGAAGTAAGGTCCGTAAAACACCACCAGCAATTGCAGCATTAAGGGAGTGCCTCTCATAACGGATATGTACACACGCATTACCGTGCGGAGAATAATATTTTTCGACATTCTGCCGAAGGTAATAAGCAGTCCCAGCGGCAGGGAAAAAATAAGGGTCAGCGTAAAAATGGCAACAGAGGTAATCATTCCGTCGCAAAGCTTAGTGAGGATGGTTTCGATACTCATAGAAATTCCTTTTTGGTTTTGATAAGGGGCTGCGCCCCTTGAACCCTGTTTTTGTGGTTTATGTGTTGGTGGGGATTATTTTGGGGCTTCGCCCCTTGACCCCATTTGGTGTTTGTTTGGATTTGTGAGTTGGTGGGTAGGGGGCTACTCGCCCCCTTGATAGGGTTTGTTTTAGTTATGGTGGAGCAATAACCCCTCGCCCTTTTCTTTGCTTGCCCAAAGAAAAGGGAAAAGAAATGCACCTGCTCAATCGCCGCAGGGGGCTAAAGAGACTTGCTGACGCAAGTCTCAAATTGGGTGTAGTGCTTGGCGGCACTTTTC
>JBJERI010000183.1:0-1921 GCA_051882195.1 Ruminiclostridium sp.
GGTATTGGGTCTTTTGCAGCTCTAAAAGCTGGTCGGCGGTTTCAAGCTGGCTTTTGTATTCCTCCGAGCGGATTGCATCGATGACAACCCCAAGTGCAACCATATTTACGGAAATAAGGGAAATGGCAATAAGCAGGAAAACAATCAGCACCCACAGCTCAAAGTCGCTGCGCTCTAAAATTGCGTAGTTGAAATAGCTGAACATTGCAAAGGTGGAAATTGAGGCGGGAATGGACAGCTTAAGCCATAAGGGGTGGGTGGCATATTCGCAGATAAGGGGCTCAACCAGCTTGCGGAGGGTTATTGTCATTGGCACCAGCACCACATAGGCGCAGGGGTACAGAATCCAGTAAAGGAAATGTCCCTTGTCCGTAAGGGTCTGAAGATAAATCATTGTACCGTTGACGAAAATGGCGATCTGCATTATGAGCAGCGCAACGTAGGAGTACAGCCGTCCTCTCATTTTTTTGAGGGAAAGCCAGCCCAATGCCGCCAGCAAAACGCTTGCGCCTGCGCATAAAAAGTTGTAGCCGATTTCTGTAAGCTTGCCCGTGCTTGCCACGAGTCCCACTATTGTGGTGGGAACAAGTATGGCGGCAATGACAATAAGGGTCTGCACCACCGAGCGGAAACGTCTGAACTTATCGAACAGCACTAAAAACATTAAGCCGTAAGGGAACATTGAAATGAAGCACCTTAAGGAATAAACAAAAGCCTCGTTCATATCAGTTTCCTTTCGTCAGACTGAAAAAATAATCGGCGATCTGCTGCCTTATTTTCAGATTTTCCTTAATGTTTATCATAACTCTTTCCCCGTTTTTCATCAGAATATATTCGGCGGTGGGAGCGGCAATGTGGTTGAGATTTACAATGTTGCATCTGTGACAGCGCATAAAATAAGGCTCACTGCACAGAATGCTCTCTAACTCCTTAAGGGTAAGGTGGGATTTTATATGCTCTTTTTCCGTTCTGATAACGCCGTACCTGCCGTCGCTTTCGATGTACATTATGTCACGGTAGGGGATTTTTCTGGATATGCGGTCAACGATGATCTCAATGCTTTTAAGAGCGTTTGAAAGCCGTGAGCAGACGGTGTTCATTGCAACGGAAAACTGCTGGTATGTATAGGGCTTCACAAGATAGCCTGCTGCCGCAATAGTGTAGCCGTCAAGGGCAAATTCGGTGCTGGTGGTGGTAAAGACGATTTCTCCGCCAAAGCCTGCCGTGCGAAGCCGCTTTGCAGCTTCCATCCCGTTAATGCCCTCCATATAAATGTCAAGGAAAACAAGGTCGATGCTTCTGTCGTTTATGAAGCTTTTGCCCAGCTCCTCGCCGCTTGAATATTCCGTTACGGTAAATTCATTTGCGGTGGAAAGGGAGTATTTGTTTATATAGTTCATTAGCTCTGCTCTTGCAGAGGGAATGTCGTCGCAGATTGCAATGTTCATTGAATACCTCCGTAAAGTTGTATTTCTATTATAGCACTAACAGAAAAATAAATAAAGAGTATTTTTCCATTATATTGTAAATGGTATATATATGCTACAAATTGTGTGGTAAAATATGAAGGCTACAACATATAAAGTTGTGTTTGAAACCAAACCGAAAACGTGCAAAAACGTGTAAAAATGGGCTGAAAACTTGGTAAAAATCACGTTGGTTTTATTGTTGACAAACCCCGAAAACCGTGATATAATAGCAAAGCACTCGAAAAAAGGAGAGAAAATCCTCAAATTCAGGCGCAAATCACTCAGAAAAAAACTTTTCAAAACTTGAAAAAAAGTACTTGACAAAGACTTCTGAATGTGATACAATATTAAAGCTGTCGAACGACAGGTCACAGAAAATCGAAATAAGTCAAAAAATTTCAAAAAAATTTGAAAAAACCACTTGACAAACTCGAAACCCTGTGATATAATGA
>JBJERI010000184.1:0-9066 GCA_051882195.1 Ruminiclostridium sp.
GTTCATGACCACAACGGTGTCGCTCATTGTGAGAGCCTCCTCCTGGTCGTGGGTAACGTAAACAAAGGTAAGCTCCAGCGCCTGCTGTATTTTTCTCAGTTCCGTCTGCATTTCCTTTCGCAGCTTAAGGTCAAGAGCGCCCAGCGGCTCGTCAAGAAGCAGTACCTTGGGGTGATTTACAAGGGCTCTTGCAATGGCAACACGCTGCTGCTGACCGCCGGAAAGGTGGTTTATTGAGCGCTTTTCAAAGCCCATAAGGTTTACAAGCTCCAGCATTTCAACAACACGCTTAACAATTTCCTTTTCGGGCAGCTTTTTGACCCGCAGACCGAATGCGATATTTTCATATACGTTAAGGTGCGGAAAAAGAGCATAGCGCTGAAAAACTGTGTTTACGTTTCGCTTGTGAGGGGGCAGATCGTTTATGCGCTTTCCCTCGAAAAGCACATCTCCGCTTGTGGGATTAAGAAAGCCTGCAATAATTCGCAGAGTTGTGGTTTTGCCGCAGCCCGAGGGGCCAAGCAGCGTCACAAACTCCTTATCCTTTATGTCAAGGCTTATATTTTTCAATATGCGCTCGCCGTCCTCAAAATCAACGACAATGTTTTTCAGACTAACTATGTTTTCCATCAGCATTTTCCTTTCAAAAAACTTTTCGATATTTTTCGTGGAATTTCGATAAATACTTATTATAAATATACGTTAAATGAAGTCCAATGTCAATAGTTTTTTGAAATTTATTCTGTAACATCTTTCGTTTTTTCGTTTTCTATTTTTTTATACACGCTTAAATTGTTGTCCGTATCGCAGGTAGCAAGAGTGATTTCCGATACGTCCTTAAAGCCCTGCGCATTAAGCTGATTTCGCAGCCATATCATATTATTGCCCGTAAAATGCAGGTTTTTCTCTATTACAACGCCGTCGATGATAACGTTCACAAGCACGTCCTCCTGGGACGGAAACAGGTTTAAATCCTCCGCAGTGGTGGGTCTTTTTCTTGCAACGGGAATAAAGCTGAATTTACCGTTTGGTTCAAGCATAGCCGTGTAAATGTCCCCAAGATTGAAATAGCCGTTGTTGCGGCAAATCATCAGAAATTCGTTGATGTCAAGCTTTGCCTTGAACAGGTTTTTCTGATTGAGCCTGCCGTTGTGGAAAATAATAAGCGGCTTGCCAGAAAGCAGCTTTCTGAGCCTCATAGATTTGCAGGTAACAACGGAAATCGTAAAGGTTGAAAGGGCATAAATTGTCATTGCAATAAGCGGCAGCCAGAAATCATTTTCAAGGGAAGTCGCCATTTCAGCAGCGATTGAGCCTATTGTTATACCGTTTATATAATCGAACATACTAAGCTGTGACATCTGTTTATTGCCCATTAGCTTTGTTAGAATAAAAAGAGCGATAATCGAACCGAATGAGGACAGTATCACATTTATAATCTGCATAAGCTTCTCCTTTTGCATAAAGTTTTCCCGATTATTTTGTGTAAAAAAAGCGCAATAATTCAAATTGACAAATAATGCAAAAGCTGTTAAAATAATCTTGTATATCGGAAAGAGGGATTACAATGAACAAGCTGAAAGCTTTTTTTGTTACAATATACGTTCTCTGCACCGGCTTTGCAAAAAGGCTCCGTGAAAGCTGTATCAGCGCCTTTGCGGGGCAGGCGGCGCTTTTTATAATTATCTCTTTTTTTCCTTTTATAATGCTGCTTATTTCCCTTATACAGTTTCTACCATTTACGCTGGAGGAAGTGCAGCAGTTTACAGTTGATTTTCTGTCCCCTACCCTCAATGATTTTCTTGTAAATATCATAAAAGAAATCATTTCAAAATCCAGCATTTCAATTATCTCAATTACCTCCGTAACCGTGCTTTGGTCGGCGTCAAAGGGCTTTCTTGCAATCATCAGAGGACTTAACTCCGTTTACTCCGTTAACGAAAAAAGAGGGTATGTCAAGCTAAGGCTGACAACTGTTCTGTACACGATAGTAACGCTCATAATTATTTTGGTAACGCTGGGTCTGCTGGTTTTCGGCTCGACCATAAACAACTGGATAGTTGAGCTTATACCGCAGCTTTCACAAATGTCCCCCGTCACACTTACGGTCAGATGGCTTATCGGGCTTTGTATGCTGATTTTATTCTTTATGTTCATTTACACCGTTATTCCCGAGCGGAAAACACGGTTTGTAAACGAGCTGCCCGGCGCCGTTTTTTCATCACTTGGCTGGCTGATTTTTTCGGGGCTGTACTCCTTTTACATTGACAATTTTGCCAATTATTCATACATTTACGGCAGCCTTACAACGGTGGTACTTCTGCTTCTGTGGCTGTATTTCTGTATGTACATTCTGTTTCTCGGTGCGGCAATAAACAACGCTTTGCAGGATAAAACCTTTATGCCCAGATTAAAAGAGGCGGTTATGGATAAGTACAGGGCGGTACGGAAAAAGAAGAAAAGCGAGTGAATCAGAGGAAGGATTTTTTTGTTTTTTATAAAAAATTCCCCATATTCCGCATGGAATATGGGGCTTTTGGCAGAATGAAGTTCTCACTATAAATTGTGAGAGCTTTTTTGTATATGTTACAGCGAAGCCTTGAGAATTTCCAGTATATCCTCCTCCGAAAGAGGCGCCCATGCATTTTCAAGACCTTCGTTTACCGCAATGTGATGAGCCATTTCGGAAAGCCTTGAATCGTCAATTCCCACACTGCGGAGATTCATCGGAATACCTAATTCCTCAAACAGCTTGTATGTGCAGTCGATAGTCTTTTCCGCAACTTCCTTTTCGGGAAGAGTGGGGTCAATGCCGAAAATGTGTGTGCCGAAGCTTACAAAGCGCTCAATGGTTTTTTCGCAGAGAATATGCTTCATCCACCGTGGAGTGATTATTGCAAGCCCCTCGCCGTGGGTAATGTCATAATAGCCGCTTAATGCGTGCTCAATTCCGTGACAGGGCCAGCCCGATGAGCTGTTGCCCAAAGAGAAAATACCGTTGCAGGCAAGGGAGCAGTCAACCATAAATTCTCCTCTTGCGTCATAGTTGTCAGGCTCTTTCAAGGCAATTTTTGCGTTTTTGATAAGGCTTCTGATTGCCGACTCGCTCATACCGTCTGTAAGGTCGGAGTGCTTTTCACAGAAGTAGCCCTCGATTATATGGTTGATTGCGTCGGCTGCGCCTGCGGCAGTCTGCTTTTTGGAAACAGAGAAAGTATATTGCGGATCAAGAATTGAAGCAACAGGGAACAGGTGCCTGTCAATATACCCCACCTTGTCGTTGGTTTCGGTCCGTGATATTACACAGCCGCAGTCGTATTCCGAGCCTGTTGCCGCAAGGGTCAGCACGTCTACCAAGGGCAAAGCCTTTTCCGTTTTCACTTTGCCTATGATAAGATCCCACGGCTCGCCGTCATAGAGAGCGCCTGCGCAGATTGCCTTTGAGCAGTCAAGAACGCTTCCTCCGCCTACCGCAAGAACAACGTCAATGCCCTTTTCCTTGCAGATTTTTACGCCGCCAACAACGCTGGTGGTGTATTTGGGGTTAGGCTCAATTCCGCCAAGCTCGTAAACCTCAAAATCCGAAAGAAGCTCTTTCACCTTATCGTAAAGACCGATTTTCTTGATACTTCCGCCGCCATAGGTAAGCAGTACCTTTTTGCCTATGGGCTTAAGGACTTCGGGCAGATTTTCAATTACGCCCTTGCCGAAAATAAGCTTTGTGGGGGTACAGTATGTGAAATTTTCCATATTATCTCCTTTACTTGATGCTGTTTCCTATATCGAATGCCTTGCCAACAGTTTCGCCCAGCGCAACATAAGTGTTGTTGAATGGGTCAAAGGTAATGGGCTGTGCCTTTGCAATATCCACATTTCCGTTTTCATCAAGAACTCTTTCGTCGACGCTTACATTGACGATTTCGCCCACCAAACGGCAGGTTTCGGGGTCGTAGCTTTTCAGCTTACATTCAACCGCAACCGCAAGCTCCTCAATAAGGGGAGCGTCAACAAATTCCGATTTGACAGCGTGAAAGCCCGCCTTTTCAAACTTATCGGGGTTATTGTTTCCCGAAACAAGTCCAACATAATCGCAGGCTGCTATATGCTTTATGTCTGCCATGCTTACGGTAAACGCCTTTCTTTCAAGAATGTTTTTGGTGGTTTTATGTCCTGCGCTGATGCACATTGAAAGCTCGTTTCCCTCGCTGATTCCGCCCCATGCCGCATTCATTGCGTTTGGCTTGCCGTTTTCGTCATAAGCCCCAAGAATAAAAACAGGCTGTGGGTAGGTGTATGGCTTTGCGCCGAAATTTTTTCTCATAAAAATGTCCTCCTTTAAAATTGCTGTGATTTCATTATACAACTTAGAGTGTACTCTATGTCAAGTGTTTTTGTTAAATTTATGAAAAAATTTCCCCGTTTGCTTTACACGGATAAGCAATTGTGTTATACTGTGAAAAAAGGAGGGAAAACAATGGCAGGCATAAGTAAAGAAGCTGAGCGGATAATGAATGAGCGATTCGGAAAGGACAGCTTGATTTCTCTTGCAACGGCAGAGGACAATGTTCCTTATGTAAGAACGGTTAACGCATATTACGATAACGGTGCTTTTTACATTATCACCTATGCTTTGTCAAACAAAATGAAACAGATAGCGGCAAATCCCGTTGTGGCGGTTTCGGGGGAATGGTTTACGGGAACAGGCGTGGGCATAAATCTTGGCTATTTCCGTAAGCCTGAAAATAAGGAAATTGCAGAAAAGCTTAAAATTGCTTTTGCTGAATGGATTGACAACGGACACAACAACTTTGAGGACGAAAACACAATTATTCTCTGCGTTAAGCTTAAAAGCGGAGTGCTGTTTTCACAGGGAACAAGGTACGATATTGAGTTTTAAACAATGCGCTTTTGCCAATGGGTAAGAGCGCATTTTATATTGTGACAAATGTCATATAAGAAAATATGATTTGTAACTGGAATATGACCGATTTTTACGCTATAATGAGTACAGTAAAGAAATGTGAAAAGGAGAACAGAAATGGCATTTGCGGTTATAGACAAATTAGTCAAGAATTACGGCAGCAACTGTGCGGTCGACAATCTCAGCTTCAAGGTAAACGAGGGTGAGATTTTCGGACTTATTGGTCCAAACGGCGCAGGCAAATCCACAACCATAAACATTATAACCACCCTTGACGAAAAAACATCGGGCAGCGTTACAATAGACGGAATGGACATTACAAAGGACAGAGAGAAAATCCGCCGCATTATTGGCAGCGTACCCCAGGAAATTGCGGTTTATCCCTACCTTACAGCAAGGGAAAACGTTGAGTTTTTCGCAGCGCTGTACGGTCTTAAGGGCAAAAAGCTTCACGAAAGTGCGGAAAAGGCTCTTGAATTTGCGGGACTGCTTGATAAGGCGGATATGAAGCCAAAGAAAATGTCGGGCGGTATGAAGCGCAGACTTAACATTGCCTGCGGAATTGCCCACGAGCCAAAGCTTATTGTTATGGACGAGCCAACGGTAGGCGTTGACGCCCAGTCAAGAGAACACATAATGAACTCAATCAAAAAGCTGAGAGAAAACGGCGCAACCATTATTTACACCTCTCACTATATGCACGAGGTTGAGGAAATCTGCGACAGAGTTGCAATTGTAGATAAAGGCAGACTTGTTGCGGAGGGTACGCAGCAGGAGCTTATTACAATGATAGCCGACAGCTGCACCGTTAAAATTGACACTAAGCTTAACGGCAATGTTACGGAAAACGAACTTGTAAAGGCAATTTCCTCTCTTCCCGATGTAACAAAGGTTAAATTCGAGGATAACACCTTAAGCGTAGATATGAACATAAGCTGCAGCGACATTTCTCACGTTATCAGCGAGCTTGTAAGGCTGGGACTTCCCGTGCTTGAGGTCAACACCGAAAGACCCGATATGGACGCAGTTTTCCTGTCCCTTACAGGTCACGAAATTCGTTAAGGAGCAGAGTATGGGAAGCATTATTATTAAAGAAATAAAGGAGTTTTACAGAAACCCTGTCAATATTTTTATGGGACTGCTTTTTCCCGTGCTGCTGGTTTTCTTCCTTGGAACAATGCTCCAATCGCTGGATATTGCCGATTACGATATTGGCGAAATAAGCGTGGAGTACAGCGTTTCGGAAGCAGACGAGATGGCGGCAAAATCCTTTGTAAGCTTTCTTGACGGCATTGAAATGATAAAAGGCAAGCAGTCGGAGGATAGGGAAGACTCTCTTGCTCTTACGGACAAGGGCGAGCTTGACGCTTATATCGAACTGACAAATGGCGAAATAAAGCTGTACAGCGGTAAAAACGCCGTTTCGGTGAGGGCTCTTTCCTCGGTGCTCAATTCATATATTGCGGTTTCGGATACATATTACAAAATCGCAATGTCAGACCCTATGATGCTTATGAAGCTTGGCGATAACAATTCAGAGCAGAGCTACGTGGAGCAGGACGGACTTGGAATAAACCGCAGTATGATGGATTATTACGCAGTCTGCATGGCGGTAATGATGATATTTATGTCCCACATTATAATGGGCGGCGAAACCTTCAACGACGAGAAAAAGACCTACACAATGTCAAGACTGTACATCAGCCCCTTAGGCAGAGTGAAAATTTTCTTCGGCAAGATAATCGGTATTCTTCCTGCGGCGGTTATGGGCAATCTTACAATAATGCTGTTTTCGGCATTTGTTTTCGGCGCTCACTACTGCGACAACTTCGGCGGCAATTTACTGCTGTTTATGATGCTCAACTGCTGCTCTATGGCAACAATTGCGCTGGGTATTCTGATTGGGCTTGTTATAAAAGCGCCTCCCGAGGGAATTGTAATGCCCCTTGCATGGGCAATGCTTTTCTTCTCAGGCTCATTCTCAAAGGAAATCTTCTTCGAGGGCTTCAGCAACAATCTGCCGCCCTATATCGTACAGCAGGCGGCGTTCAGCCTTACTCTTTACAATGAACCGTCGGGTGCGTTAACGGTAATAGCAGTAAGTCTTGGATTATGCGCTGTATTTACGGCGCTTGGCTCGCTGATTTTCGCAAAGAAAAAAGCGGTCTGAAAGGAGCAGAAATGAGTAATATAGTTAATGTTTTTCTGGGAATGATAAGACGTCTTAAGCTGGGACTTGTGGTTGCCCTTGCGGCAGGAATTTTGGGAATTGTGCTTTATCATCTTGGCAGACCTATTGCCGACCTTTATTCCGTTGACGAAAAAATCGACGTTGCGGTAATTGACAATGACAGCAGCGTTTTATCCTCACAGCTGAAAACCTATCTTTCGGATAAGATAAGAATGAACATTACGGAAGAAGAACCCGAAAAGTTCAACGACAAGTTGATTAACCGTGATATTTCTGCTATAATAGAAATACCCGAAGGACTTGAAAAGGGTATGCTTGAGGGTGGCAATGTCAAAGTAAAGACAACCACCCTTGACGATTACGAAAACGGCGCATTTGTAGGCATTTACATTGACAGCTATATGCAAAGCGCAGGCTTATCAGCAAAGGCGGCTGACGGGGACAGGGAATTGTTTGAAAGCATTCTCACCTCGGACAGCTACGAAACGGCTCTTACCGTGGAAAATGCGGTAATTTCCGATCGTGAGGAGGAATACGTTGCCGCAGGCTTTTCCTTTGCGGGCGGCTTTATGATAATGCTTGTTACGGGCGTTGGAATTTTTATCACCCTTGCGGTAATGGACGACAGGCAGTACGGCACATACAGCAGAATGTGTATTTCCTCAATCACAGGCAATCAGTACATAATAGGCACTCTCGCCGCAAGCGTGCTGGTTTCTCTGATGACTCTGCTGCCGCTCCCTATTTTCCTCTTCTGCGTGGGAGCGCCCCTTAATATTGATATTGGGCTGATTTTCGTTTTAATTGTGGTTTACTCCTTGTTCAACTCGGCACTTTCCATAATGCTTGCACAGCTTATCAATTCAAAACAGGCGCTTGCAACCCTTTCGGGCTGTATAACAAGCGTAGGCTGTCTGCTTGGCGGAGCGTGGTTTCCCATTGACGAATCGGCGGGACTGCTTAAGTATCTGTCTTATATTACACCCCAGTACTGGTACGTCAACTTTATGTCGGGAGAATCAGAAAACGCTCTTGTGAATATCTGCGTAATCGGACTTTACGCACTGCTTATAATGCTTGCAAGCGCAGGATTGTTCAACAGAAAGAAAATCTCCGCCGTAACCATTTAATCGAAAGGAAAACAATTTGTCGCTGATATATCTTATATTCAAGCTTACAGCCGTAATGGCTGCGGGCGCACTTAATATAATGGATAATCTCAGTACAGGCGATACGGTAATTACCGTACTCGCCTTTTCCTGCTTTGCGGCGGCGGAATTTCTTATTCTGCGCATAAAAAAAGCTACTGCCGCAGCGGCGGTTTGCTCCTGTATTTCGGTACTGGCGGCGCTGATGTTTTATTCGGACAATAAGCTTTTTATCGTCTGCTTCGGCGTAATATATGCGGTGGAATACTTCGGCGCAGGAAAGCTTTTCTGGCAGATAAGCGGCGTTGCTTTGATTATTCTGATGTTTGCGCTTAAGCCCCAGCCGATACATATTGTTATACTGCTGATTATGCTTTCGCTGCTTGCAACGGCGAAAATAACTTCTCAGAAGCTTGACGAATGTCGGAAAAGCTTAAGCGAAAGCAGGGAAGAGGCTGTACGGCTAAAGCAGAAAATCGCACGGCTCGAAGAGTACGAAAAGACCCTGAAGCAGTCGGCGGCAATTGAGGAGCGCAGGCGCTTTTCTGCAAGAATACACGACAAGTTAGGTCACAGCATTTCGGGCAGCATTATACTGCTTGAAGCGGCAAAGCTTAGTGTGCGTACAAATCCCGACAATGCGGAAAAGTGCATTACAACCGTAACGGACAATCTCCGAAGCGGCGTTGACGACATCAGAAAGGCTTTGCGTGAGGAGCGCCCCGACAGTAAGCTTATTGGAATAAGCGAGCTTAAGGAAATACTTGACAGTGCAAAGGCGAAATACGGCATAGAAACAAGGCTTG
>JBJERI010000185.1:0-9065 GCA_051882195.1 Ruminiclostridium sp.
GGATTACCTTATGTCCCGTTACAGCTTCAAGCCGCTTTATATGGTCTTCCGCCGCTCCGAAACGGGTGCTTATTCCGTATGCGTTGAAGGACATTACGGGGTAAAGCTCCGCTCCCTCTGCTTTAAGCCGTTCAAGCACATCGAAAACACGGCTGAACGTGCAGAAAGAGCCGCACATTGCAAAGCATATCCTCAGCCCCTTTAATTTATCATAATTGTAAGCCCTATCCATTGAGAGTTCCTCCTTTCTCGCTGATAATATTGTGAATTGTGGAGGCAATAATTTCTCCTGCGGTAACGGGAGCGGTTTTTCCCGGCAGTGACAATGCCCATATTACCTTTACTCCTGCGTTTTTGGCAAGCTCAAGGTCGTCAATGCCCGTCTTTGAGGCAAGGTCGATAATAAGGCAGTCCTTTTTGAGCAGCAGCAGTCTTTCTCTGCCGAAAATTCGGGCAGGCACGGTGTTGAACACAATATCAAACCGTGGGAGCTGCTCCTCCAGCCTGCCGTTTGCGGTAAGAGAAACCGTTTTGCAGCCGTCTGTTTCCGCCCAGGCAAGCTGCTCGTATTTCCTTGCACAGACGGTGATCTCCGCCCCGAAAGCCTTAAGACGGGGAGCAAGGGCTTTGCCTATTCTTCCGTAGCCTGTAATAAGTACCTGCGAGCCTGCAAGAGTGGACGCCATTTCACGGAGAGCGATTTCTATTGCTCCCTCCGCTGTGGGAACGGCGTTCATCACCTGAAGCTCCTCTCTGCAGAAATAATCGATAAGGGTATAGCCGTGATCTGCGCACAGCTTCACAAGAGCGGCACATTCCTTTCCCGTGAAGATAGCTGCGTTGTCCTTTGCGAAAAGCGGGATTTTTTCAATAGGGACAGGCTCCCTTGAATAAGGCGCATTGATGTTTTCTCCGTCAACGGTAAGGGGCAGGGGAAGCACCACGCAGTCCGCTTTCAGCGGCGTTTTCAGCAGCGGAAATTCACAGGGGATTTCAATGCCGTCAAAGCCGTATGCGGTGGACTTATATTCCTTGTTCAGCCGTTTTGCGGCGTAAATCATTCTTAAATCTCCGCCTAAAAAAATAAAGCTGTTCATATAATCATCCTTTCATCAGGGTACTATACTAAGGCAACACCGCACAAAGACCGCCTAACGGCTTTGCGTACGCCTTGCTTGCATCTTTTACGTCATATTGCACAAATTTCGCTTGATTGGCGCTAGCCAAGCTGCGCTCAATTTATACAATCTGACGAAAAATCTGACTTCGCAATACGCACACAATCTTTGTGCAGTATTGCCCTAATAACCATTTAAACTCAGGAAATCTTTGCCGAAATCCGGCACCGCTATCGTCGTCAAAGAAACTTGACGTACATACAGTACGCCTTCGTTTCTTTTCCTAGATATCGATACCGTCTTTCTGCAAATCTTTTCCTTCATTCAAACGGTTATTAGTATTATCCTGATTATAATATGATTCTGAACGGCTTTTTGTGAAAAAAAGAAAAAAACCGAGGTGGTGAAGACTCGGTTTTTTTGGCAATATAATATTGTATTATATTGTGGGGAGAGAAAAAATGTGGTATATCTGCCTTTCGGCAGTTTGTGGAAAGTGGTGATATTTCCACGTATTTATTGTACCACATTCGGTTTAATTATACCTTAATTTAACCTTACATTTTTGGCTTTAATCTTACAAAATTGTAAGATATGCTATGATTTATTGTAATGGCGGCATAAATAAATATAAATATATCAGAATATGCCGATTCTATAAATTTCCTCTTGCTTTTTAAATGAAAATGTGATACAATATTTATGTTGATTGATTATCGCTTTCCGCCATTGCGGAGTGAATAAAGGCTAACGCCCATAAAACAAGTAATCTATGATGACAGCGTCGTGTGGAAAGTAACTCAGACAGCCTGTTGGCTAAACGTAAGTTGCAAACCGACAATATGTTGAAATTTACCCGAAAAAATACGGCGTGAAAATTCAGAATTACTTATATAAAATCCCGTTGCTACTCAGAGCAGCGGGATTTTTGTTATATCAGCCTGTCAAAATCGGCAATCAGCTCGTCGGGCAGCCTTAATTCCATTATTACCACGTCAAGCCATTCGCCGTCTGCGCCCCTGCCGATACGCTCCCGTGTGCCTACGGTGCGGAAGCCCATTTTTCTGTGAAGAGCAAGGCTTTCCCTGTTTATGGCGAAAATCCATGATTCCAGCGTCCAGACGCCGTGCTTCGGCGCTTCCTCAATAACCTTTTCCATAAGGGCGGTGCCAATGCCCTTGCCCTGTGCGCCGCTGTCGACGTAAATGCTGATTTCAACCGCTCCGTGATAGGCGTACATTCCCCGTGTGGGGCAGAGGGTAATCCAGCCAAGTATCTTTCCCTCCTCCTCCGCCACATAGCGGCAGAAGGGAAGATGCCCCTTGTCAAATTCCTCGCAGTCGGCAGTTTTGCGGCGAAAGGTGGCTTTTCCTCCGTCAATGCCCTGCTGATGTATTCTGCGGACGGCAGGGTAGTCCGATTTTTTCATTTCCCGTATTGTCATTTTCGCAGATACAGCCGTGGGTCGTGGCTTTCTAAATACAGAAGCTGAATTGTGGATATAATCAGAAAGGCGGCTAAAATTCCAAGCAGCGCTCCAGCTCCGTCAATAAGCACGTCGGTGAAAAGGGGCGTTCTTCCGTCCACAAAATGCTGATGAAGCTCGTCCGTTACCGCGTATGCAACAGGCAGAAAAAAGGCGGAAAGAAAGCGGAAAATCCGCTTTTTGAAGAAGAAAAAGGCGCCGACGTATATTGTGAAGCCCATTGCCGCATACAATCCGAAATGGGCGCATTTGCGGATAAAGCGGTTAAGCTCGGTTATTACAAATTCCTTTTGGCTGTCATCAAATTCGCTGTAATGGTCGAAAACAAAGGAGGCGATTTTTCCCGTTACCTTTTCGGAAAGCATAGTGGTCTGGTCTCCGTTCTGCCCCGAAAGAATGAACACAAGCAGCATTATAAGCGCCGCTCCCGCTAAGAAAGCAACCCCTATGGCAATACTTTTTCTCTTTTTCATTACGTTTCCTTTCGAAAATAATTATGTACAGAATCATTATATTATAGGTGGGGAAAAAAGTCAAGAAATAGGAGCCTCGGGAAATTTAACAGCCTGTCGCTTATCAATTGTATCATAACAGTTGAATTAAGCGGCAATGTCCTTTTTAAGATATTTAAGATAACCGGCGGCAGCGCCCGCAACAGCGATTGCCGCACCGATAGCAATTAAACCAGTATCAAGCCTTGCATCGGAGATTATATTGCTTGCCTCGGCATAAGCGTATGGGGTGATGTAACGGAGAAAATCCGCCTGCTCGCTTATGTTGCACACGATATTCATAAAGTAAAGTGCAAGAGCAAGTCCAAGACCTATGCCAATGCTGCCCCGCTTTATAAAAGCGGAAATACCGAAACAGATACAGGAGATTTCAAGTTCCATTATCAGAAATGCAGTATGCAGGAGAAGGAACTCTTTCATCTGCAATTCCTCGCCGATAGCAGCGGCTGAAATAATACTTGCCCCGACGACGATAATATTCAGAAGAATAACCTGCGAGAGAACGGACAGCAGTTTCTGTGTGACAACCGAAAAACGTCCTACGGGGTGGGTCAGCAGGAATTCTGCTGTACGTTCCTTTTCCTCCTTTGCAAGTACAGAAATTCCTGTCAAAGCCGCAAAAAAACCGCCGCCAATACCGATAATATTGCCGCATTCAATTCCGTAAAAGCCCATAAGTTCGCTGAAGCTGAGCCTATCCATTCCGAAAGCGGCGGTAAATCCGCCCATATTTGCAAAAACCTCGCTTACGCTGTCCATTTCGTTTTTCATTTCAGGGAAAAGCAGTATGCACACCAGCATAAGAAACGCAATTGAGGCTGTCCAGATACAAAGGGATTTAAAGGATTGCTTAAGCTCTTTTATGTATATCGTCATCTGTTTTCACCGCCTTTCTCATAGTAATGCATAAATATCTCGTCAAGGCTGGGTTCTGTGATGGTCATATCGTAAATCGGCAGGGCGCTTGCAGCGTTAAGAAGCGCCTTAATGTCGCCGTTATACAGGAAAGATACGCTGTCGCCGTCGGTTTCAACCGACTTTGCCGCAAGCGCTTGGGGAACTGTACTTACCCCGTGAAGCGATATTCGCTTTGCGCCGGTTTTAGATAGGTTTTCAACACTGTCAAGAGCGATAAGTCTGCCCTCCTTGATTATTGCCGCACGGGAGCAGTTTTTCTGTATTTCGGAAAGAATATGAGAGGACAGGAAAATTGTTGCTCCGCCGCTGTGACGTTCCCTTAGTATATCAAAAAACTCCTTCTGCATAAGAGGGTCAAGACCGCTTGTAGGCTCGTCAAGAATACAAAGCTGCGGCTTGTGCTGGAGCGCGCAGACGATTGAAACCTTTTTCCTGTTGCCGAGAGAAAGCTCCTCGGCTCGCTTTTCCTTGTCAAGAGCAAGTCTTTCGCAAAGCCTGTCGGCTTCGGCGGAGCAGTCCGCTTTGCGCATTTTTGCGGAAAGGGCAATGATTTCCTTGACCCTCATTCCGCTGTAAAAATTAGCTTCCGACGGCATATAGCCAATGTGAGAAAGTATTTCCGTTTTGTCACGGATAATGTCCCTGCCGAAAATTTTTGCCTCTCCCGAAGTGGGGTAAATCAGGCCCAGCAGAGTTCTTATGGTGGTGGATTTGCCTGCGCCGTTTGGCCCGATAAAGCCGAAAAATTCGCCCTCGTCTACCGTCAGGTCAAGGTCGATAACACCACGGCTTTTGCCGTAATATTTGGTCAGCTTTTTCGTTTCGATAACGCTCATTTTACCGCTCCTTTCGCAGATAGATTTTTTTCCAGAAATCAATCAGCTTTTCAAAGTCTTTTTCAACCCGGTCTGCGTCAAATTTCCCCAGATGGGATTTCTCCCACAGGTAACCCTCAGAGGCTAAGTACATATCAGTGTACATCATCTGTAGATCAATTCCCTCTACAAACCTGTCGGGATTTATTTTAAGAAATTTTGCATTGGCGTTGAACGACGCTATTCTTCCGATAATTTCCTGAATATCGCCGCATACTTCGGGGTCGGTTTCGTAGTATGCATTGAGTGTAAAAAAAGTGAGGTCGGGGTATTTTTTCATAAGCGCAACCTTTGCCTTTAAGCCTCGGTGCATAATTTCAAAAAAGTCCTCTTCCTCGCCGCAGCCGAATTCATAAAGGTATTTGTAGGTAGTATCAGCCGCATTTTTTATCAGAAAAAGGTACAGCTCACGCTTGTTTTTAAAATAGTGGAAAAGCAGGGATTTGCTTATGCCTGCCTCTGCGGCAATCTCGCTTACAGGGCTTTTTTTGTAGCTGTTCTGTGAAAACACACGATAGCCCCCGTTGATTATAGCGAGCTGCTTTTCTTCGGGCAGGGAAAAGAATTTCTCGTTCATTTTTTCCTCCTGACTGCATCGGTTAATGATATTATAATACCGTTGACCGTTTTTGAGAAGACCCTTTTTGAATTTGTCTAAAATTATTTATACATAATAAGCGGCACTCCGTTATAGGAGCGCCGCTCAATTCATTAAGCTGATTGTGGGGGCAGCAGACAACATTAGTACTATAACAATCAAAAGTTAACGAAATAAACTATCAAATTTTATAGTGCATAAACTCTGCGAGGGCTTCAACTCCTGCACGGGCAGCTTCGGCGGCTGTTTTCCTGTCGGCAATACCCCACACATTCCGTGCGAACCTTGCAAACCTCTCCGCTCCGCTTTCGCAGATATGGCGGTACAGAACAGGGTGAATTACCGCCAAACCCTGACCGTGGTTGCAGTCGGTGTATGCTCCCAGCTGATGTTCTATCTGGTGCGCTTGAAAATCGGTCTGCTTGCCTATTTTGAGTATGCCGTTTTCCGCCATTGAGGACGCCCTCATAAGCTCGCTGCGAGCGTTGTAATCATCGGGCGTTCTGATTAGCCTGCGGATATTTGCAATAACGCTGCGCATTACCGCTTCGTTGATATCGTCCGAAAGGTTGTTCTCGTCGGGCTTGTCAAAACAGGTTTCCATAGCGTGACTCAGCGTTTCAAAAGCGCCTGAAATCACCTGCTTAGTAGGAACGCTCATGGTGTATTCGGGGTCGAGAAATGCAAAATCCGCCTGTGCGCCGAAAAGAGCGCCCTTTATCTTCTTTTCTTCATGGGTTATAACTGCGCCTGCGTTCATCTCCGAGCCTGTTCCCGAAACCGTTACCACTGCCCCATTGGGATAAATTCCGAGGGAAATTTCTTCCTCCTATTTTCCATTTCCCATATATCCTCGCCGCATTTTGCCTGAGCAGAAACTATCTTGCAGCAGTCGATAACAGAGCCGCCGCCAACTGCCAGAATAAATCCCACATTGTTCTCTGCGGCAAGCCTTGCGCCCTCCTGAACCTTTTTGTAGGTGGGATTGGGAGTTATTCACGAAAACTCCACTACCGTCTTTTCTGCGGCTTGCAGAATAGCGGTTATTTCGTCATAAATGCCGTTTTTCTTCACCGAACCGCCGCCGTAAGCAAGCATTACCGTGCCGCTGTAATTTTTCAGCAGCGAACCCAGATGTTCCTTTACACCCCTTCTTCCGAAATATACCTTTGTACGGTTCTCATAAATAAAATTGTTCATTGCTGTTCCTCTGTTCAAATCAGTATCCTATTCTGTCAAGCCAGTCTGCCACATCGCCCGCAGCTTCTGCGCTTTCGGAGGATATGCTGTTTTCTGTCTGAATACTGCTTTGAGTCTGTACCGAAGCAGTATGAGCATTAAGGAAATGAAGGAATACCTTGAGCTTTGTCTTCAAGGCGCTTCCTCGATAAATAAGCGCAGGGATATACTTGAAATAAAGAAGGAAGAGCTGTTAAACCGTATCAGGGAGCTTAATACCGCCATTTCATATATTGATGAAAAACAGCAGTTTTATGATGATGTGCAATCGGGCAGAAGAGCGTATTGCAGTAATCTGATTCCCGTTGATGATTGATAGCTTTATAATCCGGAAGGATTATAAAGTCAAGTGTTTTTGCATTCCATACTTGAATGACTGTTGATTAAAATCAGACGTTTTGATTGGGCTGGCCGGATTCTGAACCCGGCCGGTTCGAATTGCAGAGCCTAATCATAAAAACACGACCTACCTCGCAATGCTCGGCAGATCGTGTTTTTATGTCTGTGTTATACAAAATAGATTTTAACGCAGGCAAGAATCAAAAAAATAAAAAGCACCTCGGCGCGCGAAAATGCGTGTCGAGGCACTCGACTGGCTAATCTATACAATATAGATTTCGATGGTGCATATATGTAAAAATTAACGCCCGATAAAAATCGAGCGTTATAGGGGTTCAGCGTCCCACGCTGGTGGTTGGGCTAGCTGGATTCTGAACCTGGCTGTTTCGACTTGCAGAGCCTAATCATAAAAATGCGACCCACCTCGCATAGCTCGGTGGATCTCATTTTTATGGTTGGGCTAGCTGGATTCGAACCAGCGGGATGAGGGAGTCAAAGTCCCTTGCCTTACCGCTTGGCTATAGCCCAATGTAACTAAATTATTGTAACATTTATAGCCGCCTTTGTCAATACTTTTTGTGCAATAAACTTAAAATGAGGGGAAACAAAGCCCTTTGCGGCAAATTTCCTATTGACAACAAACAGCTACTATACTATAATAATTGTTAGCTGTAAAATTCAGAAAAAGGAAATAAACAAAATGGATTACAATTTTACCGTCATTGAACAGAAATGGCAAAAATACTGGGAAGACAACAAGTCCTTCCACGCTGAAAACGACTATTCAAAGCCTAAATTCTACGCTCTGGTAGAGTTCCCATATCCATCGGGTCAGGGACTTCATATCGGACACCCACGTCCATATACTGCAATGGATATTGTAGCGAGAAAGCGCCGCCTTGAGGGCTACAACGTGCTTTTCCCAATGGGCTGGGACGCATTCGGTCTGCCTACGGAGAACTACGCAATAAAGAATAAGATACACCCCGCAATCGTTACCGAAAAGAACGTTGCACGTTTCAAGGGACAGCTAAAGGCTCTCGGTCTATCCTTTGACTGGGACAGGGAAATCAATACCACCGACCCCGATTATTTCAAGTGGACTCAGTGGATTTTCCTCCAGATGTTCAAAAAGGGTCTTGCTTATAAAAAGGAAATGAACGTAAACTGGTGTACCTCCTGCAAGGTTGTGCTTGCAAACGAGGAGGTAGTTCAGGGCAAGTGCGAGCGCTGCGGCGGCGAGGTTGTTCATAAGGTAAAGAGCCAGTGGATGCTTAAAATTACCGAGTATGCACAGCGTTTGCTTGACGATCTTTCCGAGGTAAACTACCTTGACAAAATCAAGGCTACACAGACAAACTGGATCGGCCGTTCCACAGGCGCAGAGGTTGATTTCGGCACTACTACAGGGGACAAGCTGACCGTTTATACAACCCGTCCCGACACATTGTTCGGCGCAACCTATATGGTAATCGCTCCCGAACACCCCAATATTGAAAAGTGGGCTGACCTGCTTACAAATATGGACGAAATCAAGGCTTATCAGGAGCTTGCTGCAAAGAAGTCGGATTTCGACCGTACCGAAATGAACAAGGACAAGACAGGCGTTGAGTTAAAGGGCGTTAAGGCAATCAACCCCGTAAACGGAAAGGAAATTCCCATTTTCATTTCCGACTATGTTCTTATGACCTACGGCACAGGCGCAATTATGGCTGTACCTGCTCACGATACACGAGATTATGAGTTTGCAAAGGTATTCAATCTGCCCATTATCGAAGTCGTAAAGGGCGGCGATGTTACAAAGGAAGCCTTTACCGACTGTGCAACAGGCGTTATGACAAATTCGGGCTTCCTTGACGGCTTATCCGTTGAGGACGCAAAGGTTAAAATCAAGGAATGGCTTGAGGAAACAGGCAAGGGCAAATCAAAGGTAAACTACAAGCTCCGTGACTGGGTATTCTCCCGTCAGAGATACTGGGG
>JBJERI010000186.1:0-9033 GCA_051882195.1 Ruminiclostridium sp.
TGACAATTATGGTTATTGCGTCGTACAGCTCACCCATTACAATGGAAATTACCGTTGCCGCAAGCAATATCATTACCATTGCGTCCTTGAATTGCCCCGCAAAAATCAGCAACGGACTTGTTTTTTTCTTTTCGCTGAGCTTGTTTGCGCCGTTTTTTCTTAAACGCTCCTCGGCTTCTTTAGCTGTAAGTCCTTTCAAAATCATTCCTCCCTTGTCCGATATAATGAATTTTATGAGGGGCTATGAATTTTTAGACTACCATAAGATTGGGAAAAGGCTTGCTTTTTTATTTTTTTATGTTATGATTATATAAAATGAATTTTTTGAGGTAATTATGACATACACAACCGATTTTGACAAATTATATAATCAGCTTAACAAAACCGAGGTAAATCCTCATAAGCTTGTTTCAAAAAATGCAGATGAAAAAACAAAGGCGCTTTTTGAGTATCTTAAAAGCAATTACGGAAACCATATTATTGCAGGACAGCAGTATCTCCAAGAAGAGGAGTTAGAGGATATTGTTTATTACAGATACGTTGGAAAGCTGCCTGCAATTCGGGGATACGACCTTATGGATATGGACAAGAAAAAGGGCGATAATCAGATTCCGAGAGCCATTGAGTGGGCGAAAAACACAGGCGCAATAATCACAATGTGCTGGCATTGGTACGCTCCCGACAATATTGACCATGCGGAAAACTGCGTCTGGTCCTTTTATTCCCCTTATTCAGACGGTAAGCACAAATCCTCCTTTGATTTGCTGAAAGCCGTTACCGAGGGCACAAAGGAATACGATTTTGTGACTTCGCGCATTGACAAGGCGGCAAATATGCTGAGGGAATTTGAAAAGGAAAATGTTCCCGTGCTGTTCCGACCGCTCCACGAGGCTTACGGAAACTGGTTTTGGTGGGGAAACAGAGGTGATGACAATGGCGAAAGCATTGAAGCCTACAAAAAGCTTTGGTATATGCTTTTCGACCGTATGGAAAATTACCATAAACTCACTAATTTAATATGGGTATGGAATGGACAGAATAAGTGTATGGCGGTCAGTCCTAACACCTTTGATTTCTGCGGCGAGGATATTTATTCACAGCTTCCACACGACCATTCGTCCCAGCTTGATAAATTCAACGAGGTAACAAGCTATACAAGCGGCAAAATGGCGGCTCTTTCGGAATGCGGCTATATTCCCGCTCCCGGTGCGCTTATAGAGGATAAGGCAAAATGGCTGTGGTGGCTCCCATGGTGGGGCAGCTTTGTTTATACAATGGACGAAAACTGGCAGCCCGTATTTGACGAAAAGGGACTTCCCACCTGCAACGAAAAGTACATGAATGAGAAATTTATGCAGGAAACCTTTAACAATGATTATGTGATAACCCTTGACAGGCTGCCGTGGTACGACAGGGAAAAGGCGGCTGCTTTTCTTAAAGCAAAGGGGCTGTGCAATTCGATTTCCTGACGGAAAGGACTTTCGTGAATGAAAAAAAGATTTTTTACAATTCTATGTGCGGGGATAATGCTGATGTGCGCCGCCTGCGGCTCGGGGGGGACAACGGACAAAACCACCGAACAAGCGGCTGAAATCGTGCTTAACAGTGCAGAATTTCCACTTACCATACAGATTGACGACGAGAAAATGCTTGAGGAAGCAATGGGGCTTAATCCTGATGATATTGAGGAATACACTGTCTATCAGCAGATGATGAGCGTTGACCTTGCGGAAGTGATAATTATTAAGCCAAAAAGCGGCAAGGAAGAAGCTGTAAAAAGCACTCTTTATGCAAGGAAACAGGCTCTCATTGACACATTCTCTTTTTATCCCAATCAGAAAGAAGCTGCGGAGGCAACCGTAGTAGGCGAAAATAAAGGGCTCTGCTATCTTATCTGCTGCGCTGACGCCGCTAAAGCGGAAGAGGAGCTTTTGAAAAGTATATGAAAAATCCCGCTAAGCAAGTGTTTAGCGGGATTTCATTTATTTATTTTCTGGACAATAATCACAATGTTTTAAGCATTCAATTCTTATTTTTCTGCTGACATTGCGGACAAATACCCTTTACCACCACGTCAAGAGAGGTTATCTTATAGCCTGTGGTATCCTCAACGTGCTTGTCAAAGCTGCTTTCGTTAAGCTCAATATCCAGTACCCTTGAACAGCAGTCGCAGATAATATGATAATGCTTATCAAGTCTGCCGTCAAATCTGTCCGAGCCGTTTGGCACAGCGATTTTGCGCAGCTGTCCCATTTCGCAAAGCAGATTTAAATTGCGGTAAACCGTGCCAAGGCTAAGGCTGGGGTTATCCGCTTTAAGCTGAGTATATACCATATCGGCTGTTGGGTGAACAGGGTTGCTGACTACTGTTTCAAGTATCATTGTCCTCTGTTTTGAATTTTTTATCAAGCCACATTCTCCTCACAAACTAATAACTATTACTATTATTATAACAGTTATATATATCTTTGTCAATATATTTTTTACTCATATTTTACATTATCCGTTACATAATGCCGTATTCTGAGCGGAATGCCAAGCTCCGCCGAAACCGCCTTGCAGTGCTGGATTTCCTCCGGGCTTATCACATCCACAACAGTAAATTTAACCTCGTCTACAAGCTGTTTTGCCGCTTTTGCAAAATTCAGCATTGCGCCGTAGGCTTCCTCGTCGAATTTTGGGCGGGTTACACGATTGTAGCTTTCGGCGTCGGGTGCGTTAAGGCTTATGGAAACGCTGTTGATTACGCCTTTCAGCCGGTTTATGTCAAACTGCGGATTTATAAGTCCCACAAGACCGTTGGTGTTAATGCGAATTTTCATATCCGTATGCTCTTTCACATACCTTGCGGTTTCCAAAAGAATATCCGCTCTTTCCATAGGCTCGCCGTAGCCGCAGAAAACAAGCTCCTTAAGTCCGCTTTTGTCAAAGCTGTCAAAAGCGCCGATTATCTCGTCTAAATCAGGCTCGTGTTCAAGCCACAGGCTGTCGTTTGTACCTACGCTGTCGCTGTTTTTCCTTATGCAGAAGGTGCAGGCACAGGGGCATTTGTTGGTTATGTTGGCGTAAAGAGCGCCGCCGAATTCATAAAAAATTGTCATCACAATCCCTCTTTTACTCAATTTCTATTTCCTCGCTGTCAAAGTCAAGAATTACCTTTGTACCTTTTCCCTCCTCGGACAGCGCATAAATTTTCTGCTTCATATTGGTCATTATTTTTTTGCAGAGATAAAGTCCTATTCCCGTTGATTTCTTGTCAAGCCTGCCGTTGAAGCCCGTATAGCCCCGCTCGAAAATTCGTGGTAAATCCTCCTTGGCAATGCCTATTCCCGTGTCCTCAATAACAAGGGCTTTCGGCTTTTCGCTGTGGAGATATATGGAAATTTCACCTGTGCGGGTATATTTTACCGCATTGGAAATTACCTGTCCTATTACGAAAACCGCCCATTTTTCATCGGTAAGCACAACGCAGGAAAACTCCTCCATATTAAGCTTTAGCTTTTTTCTGATAAAGAACTGTGCGTATTTTCTCACTGCCTGCTTTGCAAGGTCGTACAAGTCACAGGGCTTGAAAATCAAATCCGTTGTCATGCTTTCAAGGCGCTGATACTGAAGCACCATATCCGCATACTGCTCGATTTTGAAAAGCTCCAGCAAAACCGCCTTGTCACGCTGGTTTTCGCTTTCGGACAGCAGCAGCCGCATTGCGGAAATGGGGATTTTAATCTGATGAGCCCACATTGTATAATAGTCCGACATATCGGTGGTTATTGCGTTTTTTTCTTCCTCCAGCCTGCTTTTTTCCGCATACAGCAAGCGGATTATTTCAAGGTACATATCCTCGTTGATGTCATTGCTTTCGGGAAGGGTATCAAGAGAAACAAAGCCCCTTGACGCAATGTCCTTAAGCTGAACATATTTTCTGTAATATGCCGCAAAATCAAATACGGCATACACAAGACCCATAAATCCGCACAGCAGAAAGGCGTAGAGAATTATCTCCGTTTCAAGCTCGGCAAGAAGAAATATCACAACGAAAACCGCCGAAAAAAGCAGCAGCATTGCCAGCGTTTTAAGCCGTCTGCGGATATATGAACAGAACACGCTTTTCAGACTGATTTTGTTCATTACACCATATAACCTATGCCTTTTTTTGTTTTTATAAAGTCGGTAAGCCCGATTTCATCAAGCTTTTTCCGAAGCCTTGTTACATTTACCGTAAGTGTGTTGTCGTCAATAAAGCTGTCGCTTTCCCACAGCCTTGTCATTATGGTATCACGGGACACCACGCTGCCCGAATGCTCCATAAGAATCTGCAAAATCCTGAAATCGTTCTTGGTAAGCTCCAGCCGTTTTCCCTTAAAGGAAAGGGAGGTGTCCGCAAGATTGAGTATTGCGCCGTTATGCTCCATTGCACCCGATGTTCCCTGATAGGAATAGGTTCTGCGAATAAGCGCCGTTACCTTTGCGGTAAGGACGGATAAATCAAAGGGCTTTGAAATAAAATCGTCCGCTCCCATATTTACCGCCATTACAACGTTCATATTGTCCCCTGTTGAAGAAAGGAAAATAATAGGCACGGTGCTGATTTTCCGTATCTCGCTACACCAGTAGTAGCCGTTGAAAAACGGCAGAGTAATGTCCATTATAACAATGTGAGGCGAAAACTCCACAAAGGTTTTCATAACATTGCGGAAATCCGTTACGCTTTCCGCCGTGTATTCCCACTTGCGGAGATGATTTTTTATTGTTTCCGAAATAACCTCGTCGTCCTCTATAATTAGCGCCCTGTACATTGTGCCTCACTCCTTTGTACTCTCATTTTACTATATATTATTTCAAAAGTCAATGAATAAAAGTCACTGTGCAAAACAAACAAATATGTCACCGCATTTTACTGCAACACGCTGTTTTTCTGCTGTGAGTATTGCAATTTTGCTTTGGTTATGATATATTTAATACGTTGTTGGAAACGTTACCGATAACGTTTACAGTTACGTTTCCGAAATAAATGAAAGGGGTCACACTGTTGACAATAAAGGACATTGCAAGATTATCGGGCTACGGTGTAAGCACCGTTTCAAGAGCGCTCAACAATCACCCCGACATCAGCGCAGAGGCAAGAGAAAAAATCCGTGCAGTAGCACAGCAATACAACTTCACGCCGAACACCAATGCAAGACAGCTCAAATCATCGGGCAGCAAATCCGTTGTAATAATCGTCAAGGGTACTTTCAACGTGTTTTTCTCCGCCCTTGTGGAAAAGCTTCAGATGCAGATTGACAGGCTGGGCTACGGGGTGCTTGTGCATTACCTTGACACAAAGGAAAACGAGGTGCAGCTTGCAAAACGGCTGTACAACGAGATAAAGCCACTTGGGATAATTTTTCTCGGCGGCAGTATCAAAAACTTCGAACAGGATTTCGACCTGACAATTCCCTGCGTTCTCAGCACCACCTCGGCAATGGAAACGGAGTTCAGAAATCTTTCCAGCGTTTCCGTTGACGATACGGACGCAGGAAAACAGGCGGTTGAACACTTGCTCAAAAACGGGCATAAGTCAATAGGCATTATCGGCGGCGACATCACCACCTACTGCGCTACGCAGCAGCGCTTTCAGGGAGCGGTAAAGGCAATGAGCGACAAGGGAATTGCTTTTGACAAGGACTGCTACGAGTACAGCAGGTTTACGCTTAATTCCGCTTATGAGGCGGCAAAAAAACTGCTTGACCGCAAAAAAGATATAACCGCATTGTTCGCCATGTCGGACACAATGGCAATCGGCGCCTGCAAGGCAATAACCGACATGGGGCTTAACGTGCCTAATGATATATCGGTAATCGGCTTTGACGGAATAGATATGGCGGCATTTTACAATCCGCAGATTACAACTTTCAAACAACCCGTTGCGGAAATTGCGGAGGAAACGGTAAAACTGCTCAGAAATATGCTTGAAAACGGCGCAGAAGCAAGGCATATTCTTATGAAAGCGGAAATAATAGAGGGCAAATCAGTTAAAAAAATCAATAACATATAACCGAAAGGAAACGACTATGTTAAACAAAGAAAAATTTCTTGAAGAATTCAGAACAAATCTTATGGAGGAATACGGCGTTGAGCCGTCGGCGGCTACCGCTCCACAGGTTCATGACGCACTTTCAAAGGCGGTTATGAACTACATTGCCGCAGACTGGAAAAAGTCCAAAAAGGCTCATCAGCAGACAAGACGTGCAGCTTATCTTTCAGCCGAATTTCTTGTAGGACGTGCGGTTTACAACAATCTGCTCTGTCTTGGAATTACGGAAGAGGTTGACGAGGTGCTGGCACAGTGCGGCTTAAAGCTTGCGGACCTTGAAGAAATAGAGGACGCCGCTTTAGGAAACGGCGGTCTTGGCAGACTGGCAGCCTGCTTCCTTGACAGCGCCGCCACTCTCAATCTTCCCCTTGACGGCTACGGAATCAGATACAAGTACGGTCTTTTCAAGCAGTCGATCGTGGACGGCTTCCAGCACGAGGAGGCTGACAACTGGACAAAGTACGGCGACCCGTGGAGCAAGAGAATTTCCGCCGATACGGTAACCATAAAGTACGGCGACCAGACTGTAAATGCCGTGCCCTACGATATGCCAATTATCGGCTACGGCACAAAGAATATCGGCACATTAAGACTTTGGCAGGCAGAACCTTTGCAGGAATTTGACTTTGGCTTGTTCAATGCACAGAAATACGACGAGGCCTCCGCAGAACAGCGCAAAGCAGAGGACATTTCCCGCGTCCTTTACCCAAACGACGACACAAGAGAGGGCAAAATTCTCCGCTTAAAGCAGGAGTATTTCTTCTCCGCCGCTTCGGTTTACGATATTGTAAGAAAGCACAAGGAAAATGGTTTCGACCTGCACAAGCTTTATGAAAAGGTAACAATCCAGCTTAACGATACACACCCTGTAATTGCAATCCCCGAGCTTATCCGTATTCTCATTGACGAAAACGGATTCAAGTTTGACGAGGCCCTTGAAATTGCAAAGAAGACCTTTAACTACACCAACCACACAATTATGGCGGAGGCTCTTGAAAAATGGGGCGTTGATCTTATTATGGAGGTACTCCCACGAATTTACGAAATTATCTTACAGATTAACGAAGCCTTTATCGGTGAAATGTACCTGCTTAAAATGGATAAGAAGGACATTTACGATATGAAGATGATTTCCGCAAACGTTGTCCACATGGCGAAAATGGCAATTTACTGCTCAAGCTATGTAAACGGCGTTGCAAGAATCCACACGGAAATTCTCAAAAACGACGCTCTTAAGGAATGGTATGCTCTTTATCCCGACAAGTTCCAGAATAAGACAAATGGCATTACTCCCCGCCGCTGGCTTGCACTTTGCAACAAGGAGCTTTCTGCGCTTATTACAGAGCTGCTTCAGGGCGACAGCTGGGTAACCAATCTTGACCAGCTTGACAAGCTGAAATGGTTTGCGGATAACCCCAACGAGCTTAACCGCTTTGCCCAAATCAAGCACACAAAGAAGGTGCAGCTTGCCGAATATATCAAGGAGCACGAGGGCGTTGAAATCAATCCCGACAGCATTTACGATATTCAAATCAAGCGCCTCCACGAATACAAGCGCCAGCTGCTTAACGCATTCTCCATTCTCTACATTTATTTCGGAATCAAGGACGGCTCAATCAAGAATTTCCACCCAACCACCTTTATTTTCGGCGCAAAATCCGCTCCCGGCTACGCAAGAGCAAAGGGCATTATCAAGTACATCAACGAAATTGGCAAGCTTGTAAACAATGACCCTGATACAAGAGATTTAATCAAGGTTGTGTTCGTTCAGAACTATAATGTTTCCTATGCGGAAAAGCTGGTAACAGCCGCAGACGTTTCCGAGCAGATTTCCACTGCAGGAACAGAGGCAAGCGGCACAGGCAATATGAAGCTTATGCTTAACGGCGCTGTTACGCTGGGTACAATGGACGGAGCAAACGTTGAAATCGTTGAGGAAGCAGGAAAGCAGAACGAGTACATTTTCGGCGCTACCGTTGAAGACCTTGAAGAGATTATGAAGATTTACGACCCACGCTATTTTGTTGAAACCAACCCGAAAATCGGCAGAGTTGTACGCACCCTCATCGACGGCACGGTAAGCGACGGCGGCACAGGCATTTTCAGAGAGCTGTATTTCTCCCTTATGGAGGGCGCTTCGTGGCACAGACCAGACAATTACCACCTTATCGGCGACCTTGAAAGCTATGTTGAGGCAAAGCTTAAGGTTAACGCCGATTACAGCAACAAGCTTGCTTTCGCAAAGAAATGCTGGATGAATATGGCAAGCGCAGGCAAGTTCAGCTCCGACAGAACTATTGCGGATTATGCAAAGGAAATCTGGAAGATTGAGCCTGTTTGTGTTGACTGATTTTGTTAAATTTATAGATAGGAATAAAGCCGCTTTTGACTGATGTCAGGGGCGGCTTTTTTGGGGAGTTGACTTTGGGGTGAGGGTTTGATATAATAAACTCATTGATAAATCGGAATTTTTTACAAAAGGTGAATGTATGGTTTACTTTAATAATGAAGAGATTATTATAAGAGATATGATATTTTCAGACGGTCTGCATTTCACAGATGAGGAAAGAAAACAAGGCTGGAATTCAACCATAGATAAATTTGAAATGCGACTTAAAGACGTAAAAAATGGAAAATGTATCTCTTTAGTTGCGGATTACTATGGTATTCCCGCAGGATATGTAAACGTATATCCTGATTCGGAATGGGGAGCATTTGCCAATCAAGGATATCCTGAAATTATTGATTTTGCAGTTTTAGAAAAGTATCGGAAAAATGGCATTGGCAGTATTTTAATGGATACGGCAGAAAAGATAGCTTCTGAATATGCCGATACAGTGTATTTGGGAGTTGGTTTGCATAATGGGTATGGGAGTGCGCAAAGAATGTATGTTAAAAGAGGTTATATTCCCGATGGTTCGGGAGTATGGTATAAGGATAAAATATGCACACCCTAT
>JBJERI010000187.1:0-1903 GCA_051882195.1 Ruminiclostridium sp.
TATGTTGGTTTCGGAAACGGTGTCGCTGTCCACAATGTCAAAGCTGCCTATGCCGCTTCTGACCAATGCTTCGCAGACATAGCCCCCTACTCCCCCAACGCCGAATACCGCCACACGGCAGTTTTTCAGCTTATCCATTGCCGCTTTTCCGTAAAGCAGCTCCGTCCTTGAAAACCGATTTAACATACATTCCTCCAAAGGCTACATAAGTTTCATAATATAGAGAATCAGCATATAAACCGCCGTTCCCGAAAATACGCTTAAAAGCATATTGTGCTTTAGCTTATGTACGATAAAAACTACCGCAACGCCAATAAGCTTAGGTATTCCCACTCCTACAAAATCGCCGCCTATATCCTTTAAGCAATAAACGATAAGCACTGCCATTATGGTAGCAGGCAGCAGCTGTCCCAGCCGTTCAAGCCACTTTGGCATTTTTTTATCCCCGTGAAAAGCAATAAAGGGCAATGCACGAAGAATAAAGGTAACAACAGCAGCAACTGCTATTCCGATTAAAATGCTTTGTGTTGTCATTCAGCGCCCTCCTTTTTCCGCATAAGCATAAGCATTGCGGAGGAAATAAGGAGAGCAGGCAGCATAAAGGCGCTTTGCCCGAAAATAAGCAGGCAGACAATGCCCACACCAAGACCGATAAGGGCAGGATAATGCTTTTCAGCCTTTTCCCACTGTTCAATGAAAATAACCGCAAACAGCGCAGTCATACTGAAGTCAATTCCATCCAGCTCAAAGGGGATAAGCTGTCCCACAATGCCGCCTATTACCGCTCCCACCACCCAGGAGCATTTGCTCATTACCGCCACATAGAACATTACCCTGTGCTTGTCCTCCTGGGGCATATCGAGAGAGCAGTTGACTGCATAGGTTTCATCAGTCATTGTATGTATCATGTACAGTTTTTTTCGTCCCATTCTGCGGAAATCTCCCACAAAGGTCAGGCTGTAAAAGGTCTGTCTGCTGTTCATAAGCAGAGTGGTAAGGGCGATTGTCAGTATGGACGCACCGCTGCTTAACAGGGTGGTAAGCACAAACTGCAATGCGCCCGTATAAATTGCGGTGCTTGCAAGGAGGGAGTAGTACCATTGAAGTCCCGATTCCTCCATCATTATTCCGTAGGCTATGGCAACGAAAATATAGCTGCACATAACGGGCAGAGATTTTATAAACGCTGTTTTAAGCAGCTCTTTTTTAGTCATTGGCAACACCCTGATTATTTTTTGCTATGTTATTATATCCGACAAATCCCACCTTGTCAATGGGAATTATTTGCGTAAAAATACCGCAAGTATTGGCTTGCGGTATCATAAATCTTAATCAGTCCTGGGGCTTATAGCTTACCGTTCCGCACACTCTGTCCCCTGCGTCGCCGAAAGAGGTGTAAATATAACCCTTTTCGTTAAGGGGACCGGGAGCGTATTTTGCGGTGTAAACGGGCACGTCGGGGTGCTTTTCGTGAAGCAGCTTAAGTCCAACCTCGGAGGCTAAAATGCACATAAATCTTATGTCCTTGCAGCCTGCGTCCTTGATAAATCTGATTGCCGCTTCTGCGCTGCCGCCCGTTGCAAGAGCAGGATCGACTATGATTACGGGACCCTCCGCCACGTCCACAGGCAGCTTGAAATAATACTTCTGAGGCTCAAGGGTCTCCTCGTCACGGAAAAGTCCGATATGGCCTACCTTTGCAGTAGGGAGCAGCATTCTCAGTCCGTCAACCATACCAAGACCTGCACGGAGAATAGGCACAACAGTGAAATCCTCGTCAACGACCGGGGAAGTAAAATCGGAAACGGGACCGTGAACAAGAACTTCCTTTGTCTTTAAATCCTTAAGCATGGCCATTGGAGATTCAGAAAATGACATTCCTATGTTGAAATACGCTCAGATT
>JBJERI010000188.1:0-1894 GCA_051882195.1 Ruminiclostridium sp.
ATATTCCGCAGGAAAGAGCGGTGCTTATTCTCAGCTTTGCCTTTGCGTGAACAAAATAGTCCGTTTTTTCCTTTTCAAAATCAGCCTCTATGTTAAGTTCTTCAACTTTAAAGGTAATTACGCTTTTCAGCCACTCTATAACGGGGCAGATTACTGCGTACACTGAGCCGTAGGTAAGAGCAATCTTTGCGCTGTCCTCGCCGCCTACCACTATGTCGATATAGACATCGTTCACCCTGATTTTTTTCAGCAAACGCTTTACGGGGGGCGAAGCGCTGTCAATCATTCCCTTTATGGCGGCAAAATCAATTTTTGCTTTTGGTTTGTCCTCTGTTTTTTTATCCGCTTGTTTTTTGTCGGAATGGGGTGTTTTTCCGCTGTTTTCATCTTTTTCTGCTGTCGAAAGGGTTTTTGCAGTTTTGCCCTCCGAAACAGAGAGAGCGGTTTCCTTGCTCTTTTTCTTTGACTTATTCTTTTTTGCCGCTTTTTTTCTCAGCTTGTCCTGTTTTTTCTTAAGCTTTTCCTGCTTTTTCCGTTCCTTTGCCGCTTTCTTCTTTTCCTTTTTTTCACGGCGATTTTTCTTCTTTTCGCTTTCGGGAAGAACGAAAATTTTAAACAGGAAATACTTTATTTCAACGCTGATGCCTTTTTCAATATCGATTACTACTGTTGCGGACAAAGCAAGCAGTATAGCGATTAGCAGCACAACGCCGCCGAAAATTAGCCAGCCTATCATGCTTTATCCTTTCCTTTAATCTTCTTCGTTTATCTGATTTACATCAAGGTCGTCAAAGCTTAACTGTCCGTCATGGTCTGGCAGGTCGGGCAGCTCCGAAAGGCTTGAAAGACCGAAACAGCGCAGGAAAACGTCCGATGTCCTGTACGAAACGGGACGTCCCGGAAGCTCCAGTCTGCCTGCCTCTTCAAGCAGTCCTCTTTCCACAAGATTGTTGACAACGCTGCCGCTGTCTATTCCTCGCACCTGCTCCACAAAGGCCTTTGTGACGGGCTGATTGTAAGCCACTATTGCAAGAGTTTCCATTGCCGCCTGAGTAAGGGGCGCTTGCCTTTTGTTCTGGAGAGCGGTTTTTACATAGGGGGCAAATTCCTGCCTTGTGGTTATCTGAAAGCCGTTGTTAAGGCGGATTATCCGCAGTCCGCTTTCGGAAACGTTGTATTTCCGCTCAAGGCGGCTGATAAGCTTTGCGGCGGTATCGGTATCAATGTTTGCCGCCTCCGCAATTTTATCAACGGTTATGGGGTCGCCGCAGGCAAAGAGTATGGCCTCGATTATGGCCATTGTTTCCGCAAGCTTGTCCGAAATCTCGTCGGATATATTCAATCTGATTCCTCCTCATTGGAGTGTTTTTTCTGTCTTCCGAGAAAAACAAGGTACTTGTTGTCCTCCGAAAAGCTTACCCTGCCGTATTTTGAAAGCTCCAGCAGCGCAAGAAAGGTGGCAACCTGTTCGGAGCGGTTCTGCCCTTTGTAAAGGGAATTGACCTCGATTTGCCCGCCGCTTCTTATTCTTCGCAGAACGTAAATTACCTTGGTAAAAACGCTGACAAAGCTTTGCGCCACAATGGGCTTAAGGGACGTGGGTCTTGAATAAATGCGCTTTTCTCTGCCGTAAACCGACTGCATTGCGGCGGTAAGGTCGTATATTTCGTGGTGATTTCGGTAGGTCAGGTCCATTTCCATCTGCATTGGCTCTCTTACGAAAATGTCGTTTCCCACGAACATTTCGCCAAGCCGCTCCGCCATTGCCTTGCACTGGGCGTACTCAATGAGCGCACCCTCCAGCTCTTTTTTCATTTCCTCGGCTTCGTGCTTTGGGAGCAGGGCGGAGGACTTTATGTAAATAAGCCGTGCCGCCATTTCAAGAAATTCTCCT
>JBJERI010000189.1:0-8907 GCA_051882195.1 Ruminiclostridium sp.
ATATAGGGTGCCATTGCCTTGTACTGAATACGGACGGGCTTGGTGATTTTTTTCTTGAAGGGGTTGCGGTTTTCAATAATGTAAACAAGCTTTGCAAGGCGGGCAAAGGGATTGTTGTTGAAAGGTACGCTTGCGTGTCCGCCGCTGCTTCTTGCGATAAACTTTATGTTTGCTCTGCCTTTTTCAAAAATGCCTATCATAGCGTTGTGAGCGGAAAGACGGTGGGTTGCCGAATCCTCCGTTGCCATTACAGAGCCGCCCTCGTCCATTACAAGGTCAAATTTTATTCCCTTTTCATAGAGGTATTCAACGGTCTTTATTGCTCCGTCACCTGTTATTTCCTCGTTGTTGGAGCTTGCCACATAAACGTCAACGGCAGGAGTAAAGCCCTCCGCAATCAGACGCTCAACGCTTTCTAAAATAGCGCACAGCGCTCCCTTTGTATCTACAGTGCCTCGTCCCCATATTATGCCGTCCTCAATATCTCCCGAAAACGGCTCACGCTGCCATTTTCCCGTTGCTTCAACAACGTCCTGATGTGACATAAGGAGAATTGGCTTTTTGGAGCTGTCCTTGCCTTTCCATTTAAAAAGCAATGCTCCGTCAATGTCCGTTACCTCGCATACTCTGTGAATATTGGGGTAAAGCTCACGGAGCAGGCCGTGAAGTCTGTAAATCTGGGTTTTGTCGTTGTTTCCTCGTATTGAAACGGTGGGAATCTGTATTATTTTCGATAAATGCTCGGCGTGAGTTTTCCAGTCGGCGCAGTCCTTTTCCATATCAAAGAGCTTATCGTCGCCGTATTCCTTTTTGATTACAACCGCCCTTACTGCGGCAATGGCAAGAAGTATTATGAAAATACCCAAAACTGCGGCTAAAATATACAAGAAAATCATAATTTCACCCCTTATCAAAAGTATATCACAATAAGTCTGTAAATGCAATTAAAACTGACACTTTTCTTATTCTGTATTTTATGCTATAATAGATAAAAAGACAGAAATCGGGTGAAAAAATGCGCAGTCAGAAGGTAATGCTTTTTATAAATATTTTGCTTGCGGCATTGTTTGCGGCTTTTTCCATAGTTGCCGTCTGCATGGCGGAAAAGCCCGAGGAAAAAGTTTATACGCCCCGTGAAATTGACAATGAATGGGCGTATTTTCTCATAAACAAAGACAACCCTTTGCCCGACGGTTATTCTCCCGAATTATCGGCAGTAGAGGGAAAATATATGCTTGACAGCAGATGTGCGGAGTACGCAGTACAAATGCTGGAGGACGCAAGGGCGGAGGGTCTTGATTTAATGGTGGTTTCCGCTTACCGCAGTCCACAGAAGCAAAAGGAAAATTACAGCGCATACATAGCAAGGCTGATAAAAGAGGGCTATTCGGTGGAGGACGCAGGGAAAATCACCGCTAAGGAAATTGCTCCCCCCGGCGCAAGCGAGCATAACGCAGGACTGGCGCTGGATATTCTCACGTCAGATTGGTGGACAACTCACAACGATGTTACAGATGATTTTGAAAATACCGAGGAGTTTAAGTGGCTCAGTGATAATTCCTGGAAATACGGCTTTATAATGCGCTATCCGAGAGAGGACGAGGAAACAACGGGCTTTGTTTACGAGCCGTGGCATTACCGTTTCGTGGGGCTGTACTATGCGGAAAGTATATACCGCTCACAGCTTTGTATGGAGGATTATATAAGCTTTACAAGCAGGATAAGGGACAGCAAAGAATAAAAAATTAAGCGGTGCAGTACAATATACCAAGGGCAACACCGCACGACAATAATTATGCGGTGCTGCCCAAGGAATAAAGTGCAGAAAGGACAGTCCTTCAATGAAGAGTTTACCCGATTTTGAGGCAATTGACAAGGAGTTTTCATATAGCGGCAGTCTTGGCGAAGTTTATTCTTCGGAAAGCACAGTGTTTCGCCTATGGTCGCCCATGGCTGACAGGGTGGAGGTAAGGCTGTACAAAAGCGCAAGGTCGGAATTGCCTTTTTCACAGCTTGAAATGAGCAAAAACGGCGGCGTGTGGACCGCAGAGGCGCAGGGTGATTTGCATGGGATTTTCTACACCTATCTTGTCACCGTGGGGAATGAAACAAGAGAAACTATTGACATTTACGCAAAAGCGGCAGGAGCAAACGGCATAAGAGGAATGGTGGTGGATTTAAGCAGGACAAATCCCAAAGGCTGGGAAAATTCCTCGCCCGTGCAGCTTGAAAGCTACACCGACGCTGTAATATACGAGCTTCATGTCCGTGATTTTTCCTCGGACGAAAGCGGCAATTTTAAGTATAGGGGCAAGTTCATTGCCTTTGCCGAAAAAGATGTCAAAAACGAATACGGCGACAAAATCGGACTTGATTACATTGCGGAATTGGGAGTTACCCATATACATTTACTGCCTGTTTTTGATTTTCAGACGGTAGACGAAACCGACCCAAAGGCAGGCTTTAACTGGGGCTATGACCCCCTCAACTTCAATATTCCCGAGGGCAGCTATTCCACAGACCCAAACGACGGAGTATGCCGCATAAAGGAATTCAAGGAGCTTATTCTTGCGGCGCACCAAAAGGGTATCGGAATAATAATGGACGTGGTATATAATCACACCTTTGAAATGCAAAATTCCCCCTTTAACAAAATCTTTCCCGATTATTACTACCGCCATAACAAGGACGGCTCTCTCTCAAACGGCTCGGGCTGCGGAAATGAATTTGCAAGCCAGCGGATTATGGCAGGCAAATTTATAATAGACAGTCTGTGCTATTTGGCAAGGGAATACAAGCTTGACGGCTTTCGCTTTGACCTTATGGGACTGCTTGATATCGAAACCCTTAACCATTGTGCTGAGGAACTGCGGAAAATCAATCCCTCCATTATTCTGTACGGCGAGGGCTGGACGGGTGGGGCTTGTCCGCTTGACGAAGGCTTGCGTGGGGTAAAGAAAAACGCAGTTAAGCTGCCCCAATATGCAATGTTTTCCGACGATTTCAGAGACGGGGTAAAGGGCTCTGTTTTTAACGATAAGGACTGCGGCTTTGTAAACGGCAACAGCAGCCGTTATATTAAGGAACTTATAAAATCCACTGTTTCAGCAGGAATTTATCGTGATGACATTGACCGAAGCGCAGACAAGTGCTGGACGGATAAGCCACAGCAGTCGGTTAATTATGCCGAAGCCCATGATAATCTGACCCTTTATGATAAGCTGAAATGTTCCATGGGCGTAAAATCCGAGGAAACGGTAATTGCCGCAGACAAAATGGCGGCGGCGCTGATTTTCCTGTCACAGGGAATACCCTTTATGCAGGCAGGACAGGAGTTTCTGCGGAGCAAGAGCTTTGTCCACGACAGCTACAATTCTCCCGACGGCGTTAACAGCCTTAAATGGAATGATGTTACACTGCATAAGGATATTGTTGATTACTACAAGGGACTTATTGCTATTAGAAAGCGTTTTCCCTGCTTCAGAATGAGAACTGCCGAGAAAATAAAAAGCAGGATAAGCTATGAGGAGTTGGGAGAGGGATTGGCTGTTCACATTGATGATTTTGTCCTTGTTTTAAATCCCTCTGAAAGTGCGATTTACTGCGAAATAAATGGCAGGGCAGAGGTTTATGCAAACGGCGAAAAAGCTTCTGCAATGCCGCTTTATAGTGCGGAAAGGGCTGTGGAGGTGCAGCCCCGCAGCATAATGCTTATGAAATTGTTGTGACAGAAAATGTAACGTTTTAATGCAAGCATCGTATAAAATAATGTAAACAATGTAAAGTTATTTTTGGTACTATATCCAAAAGTAACTTTAATTTTTTGGCTATATTGACAAAATTCGACAGTGATGTTATAATTTAGTTAAATTAAAGGGCTTTGCAGCAAGTTAATGAGCCTTACAGCAATACGAATTTTACGGAAAAGGGAATGCAGTTAATATAGTGACGTTAATAAATTGTGATTACAGTCAAAAATGTTTCAAAGCGCTGTAATCACAACCGAAAAATGGGGAGAAAAATATGAAGATACTGTATTTTGACATTGCGGCGATAGTATTACAAGCAATACTGCTGTTATCTTTGTTTTTCCGCAAAATGGTAAAAGGAAGAGACAATACATTATTTGTGTTTCTTTTGGTTCAGGTAATTCTGACTACAATTCTGGATTTCTGGTCGGAATTGTACCCCGTGTGGATCCCTGCCGATGAATCAAATACTGCTTTGAGATGGGTCATGTGTTTACTGTATTATCTGTTCCGTAATTTTAATCCGGTAGTATATCAGCTGTTCTTTTTTGCCGTTACGGACACATGGCATGTACTGAAAAAAAGCAGAATACTGCAAACTCTTCTTATTGCGCCCTATGGAATTGCAGTCATAATTTTATGTTCAAATATATTTAATAATTCGGTGTATTATTTTGATGAAAACCTTTTATATCACCGAGGGGATATGCTGTATGTCCTTTATTTAATTTCATTTTACTACTTCGTCTGTGGAATTATTTTCCTGTCGCATTACAGAAAGCTGTTATCAATAGATAAGCTTATTGCGCTGCTGTCTATGTATGCGCTTAATCTTGTTGCAGTTTTAATTCAACTGGTATATCCCGAACTATTGGTGGAAATGTTTATGACTACCATTACAATACTTCTTGTATCGCTGGTTGTTCAAAGAGCAGAAGAAATAATCAACCCCGTACTTGGCGTGCGCAGCTATATTTCTTATACCTCGGATATGAAAAAGGCGTTTGCTGTTCATAAGCCTATAACTGCAATTTTTGTGAAAATAGCAAATTACAGGGCATTGCTTTCAATGTTTGAATCTGATGTTTGCAACGCCTTGCTTAAAAAGATTGCAGTAAGATTGACGCCACATAAGGGAAATTATTTTTCGGCAGATGTGTATTATTTGGAAAACGGAGTGTTTGCCATTGTTACCGACAAGGATATGCCACAAAAAATTAAGGAAACTGCGGAAAGCATATCTGCTGATTTAAACCAAAAGATGAAGATTAAGCAGCTTGAATTTACCGTTGATTCGTGTATCTGCATTTTACATTGTCCGCAGGATATAGACAATTATGAAACATTGCTTTCTTTCGGAAAAACATTCCATACATATCTCCCTCACAGCGGTATTGTAAATGATATGTCATCTGTGTCAGACCAGCGTATGTTCAGGCTTCAGAATGATTTGGGAAGTATCATCAGCAGCGCCATTGCCGATAAAAAGTTCAAAATGTATTATCAGCCCATTTACAGCATCAAGGACAAAAAGTTTCTGTCTGCGGAGGCTCTTATCCGCTTGCAGGACGAGCATTACGGCTTTATTTCTCCCGAGCTGTTCATAACCGCAGCGGAAAAGAACGGAACAATACTGCAAATCGGAGATTTTGTTCTTGACGATGTTTGCCGTTTTCTTTCGGACTGTCAAAAGAACGGTCTGCCCATTCGGTATATTGAGATAAACTTGTCCATGTCCCAGTGTATGCAGACGGATTTAAGGGATAAGGTGAAGTTTTATCTGAATAAGTATAATTTAAAGCCCGAACAGATAAATCTTGAAATTACCGAAACAGCCGCCAATGAAGCCCAGGACATTGTAACGGAAAATATTAAAAAGCTTACCGCAGAGGGCGTTGATTTTTCACTGGACGACTACGGCATAGGCTATTCCAACATAAGCAGAATTATGGAGCTGCCCTTCCGCATTATCAAGCTGGATAAAAGCCTTGCTGACAAGGTCGAGGACAGCAGAACGAAAATCCTGCTTAAGAATACGGTCAGAATGCTTAAGGAAATAGGAACGGAGATAGTCGTCGAGGGAGTGGAAACGGAGGAAATGCTTCAGCAGTTTGTGGAAATGAACTGCGATTATATTCAGGGCTATTATTTTTCAAAGCCATTGCCCGAACAGGAGTTCGTGGAATTTATACAGAGCAATATGTGATTTAAGCCTGAGAACTTTGAAGTTCTCAGGCTTTGCTTTTTGTTATTTATCAGTTTCGCTCTTTTTCTCGTTCCTGCTCTTTGCTCTTGCAATCAGCATTTCAATGGCCTTGAACGCCTGCATAAGATTTGCCACGCCTATTACGTTTATGCCGTAATCCTCCTCTTTATCGAGGGATTTAAGCACCGCTTTGGGTACAATGCAGTTTGCAAAGCCCATTCGTGCGCCCTCTCTTATGCGCTCGTGGATATGGGAAACCGCCCTTATTTCTCCGCCAAGACCGATTTCTCCGAACATAATCAGGTCGTCGGGAATAACCCTGTCGCATACCCCCGAATAAAGCGCCGCCGCTATTGCAAGGTCGGCGGCGGGCTCGTCAATCCGCAGTCCGCCGATTATGTTTATGTAAACGTCAAACGCTCCGAAAAGGTAGCCTGTTCGCTTTTCAAGGACGGCTAAAATCAGACAAAGACGGTTATAGTCAAAGCCGTTTGCCACACGTCTTGGAGTGCCGAAGCCTGTTTTGCTTACAAGAGCCTGCACCTCCGCAAGAATGGGTCTTGTACCCTCCATTGTGCAGAGAATTGAAATTCCGCTTGTGCCCACGGGTCTGCCCGAAAGCATCATTGCAGAGGGGTTTGGCACTTCCGCAAGTCCCTTGTCCAGCATTTCAAAAACGCCTATCTCATTGGTAGAGCCGAAGCGGTTTTTCACCGCCCTTAAAATGCGGTAGGAAAGCTGCTTGTCGCCCTCGAAATACAGCACCGTATCCACAATGTGTTCAAGCACCTTCGGACCTGCAATTCCGCCGTCCTTGTTGACGTGACCCACTACGAAAACAGGGATTTCCTCGGTTTTCGCCATTCGCATAAACATTGTTGTACATTCCCGCACCTGCACAAGGCTGCCTGCCGATGAATTAAGCTCCGCAAGCTGCATTGTTTGTATGGAGTCGATTATGACAATATCGGGCTTGTGCTGCTTTACGCCCTGAACGATTGCTTCGCAGTCCGTTTCCGCCACAAGGTAAAGGTTGGGGGTTGTGACTTGCAGACGGTCGGCGCGGAGCTTAATCTGCCTTTCGCTTTCCTCACCCGAAACGTACAGCACATCAAAGTTCTTGCCAAGGTAATTGCATATCTGAAGCAGCAGAGTGGATTTGCCTATGCCCGGGTCGCCGCTTAGCAATACCAGCGAGCCCTTTACCAGACCGCCGCCCAGCACCCTGTTAAGCTCGCTGCTGCCCGTATCATATCTTGTATCGTCGTCATAGCTGATTTCGGAAATATTTCGGTATTTCATAGGGCTTTTTACTGCGTTTCCGCCGCCCTTGACAGGCTGAACAACGGTTTCTTCAAGGGTATTCCACTCACCGCAGGCATTGCACCTGCCCATCCATTTTATATAATCCTGTCCGCAGTTACTGCATATAAATACCGTTTTGGATTTGGCCATTGGTTGTTACTTCCTCCGTTGTTGAGTTTTCCTGTGGTTTTACCGTGGATAAAAATTCCATTATTCCTTTGTAAATTGTAAATGCTACTTTTTTCTGATATTCGCTGTCCGAAAGGTTCGCTGCGTCCTTTTCATTGGACAAAAAGCCGCATTCGATAAGCAATGCAGGCTGGGTTGTTTCCTTGAACAGATAAAGCCCGCTGTCCATAAGCTTTATTTCACGGTCGTTGCCCTCCTGCAAGGCGGCAAAATTACGCTGCATTATCTGCGCAAGCTTAAAATTTCCCGCATTGTTGGTGGTATAGAACATCTGTGCGCCGAAATATTCGGGCTGTGTAAACTGATTCTGATGAATAGAGAAAAACAGGCTGTCGGGATAGGTTTTCACGATTTCAAGCCGATTTTCCATATCGGAAACCTTTTGATTGCGTATTCCCTCAACGCCGTTGTCGTAAATTGAAACGTCCTCGTCCCTTGTAAGCACCACGTCAAAGCCAGACAGGGTAAGCATTTGCTCAAGGTCCTTGACGATTGACAGGTTTATGTCCTTTTCAAGTACGCCGTTGACGCCTACGCAGCCGCTGTCCATACCTCCGTGCGGTGGGTATGTCTTAACTATAGTTTTGCTTATCGCTATATTTTCCAGTCAATGGTTATTTTTCGGTCTTTTCCTGCTTCATATTCGCCTATATAAACCGTTTCTATAAAGTCGCTTACTACCTCGTGTGTCAGCTTATCAACATAAAGGTACTTGTTAATTATAGCCTTTTTGTCGGCTTCTTCAGCCTTAATGCTCTCAATATGTTCAATCTGCTGCTTTATGCTGTCACATTTGGCGTTTAACTCTGTTATGGTGTCAGTAAATTTATTGCTGATTATTTTGTATTGCTCCGCAGAAATTACGCCCTCAAGGTAGTCTTCGTACATTTTTGTAACCTTGGTTTCTTTATCTGCTATTTGCTCTGTAATTAAATTGTATGTATCGGTCAATGCTTCGATTTTTTCTTGGTGCTTGTCAATCAACGTTATCTTATTGGTATAGCAAAATTGTCTTATATGCGTGTTAATCTGCTGTATCAAAAAAGGCTCAAGCTGATTGCCGCTGATAGTTTTGGTGTTGTTGCAGTTCATTGCGCCCGTTTTGTATGTACCGCATATCAGGTTATAGTATCGCTTTGTTTTCTTTTTGTTGTAGTACACGCTTCGTTTCATAGGCTTTCCGCAAACCGCACACTTTACTTTACCTGCCAATGGGGATAACTCCTGTGTTGTTTTATTTACACGAACACGCTCTTGTAAACGCTCTTGTACTTTTTGCCACGTCAGCGGGTCAATAATAGCCTCGTGTGTATTCGCAACTCTTATCCATTGGTTATTGTCAACAGGTTTTCTCTTGTGGTTTTTGTAGCTTACGCTGTGGGACTTTCCTTGCACCAAAGTGCCTGTATAGGTTTCATTGCGTACCATTGAATATATTGTTGTATGTGTCCACAATCC
>JBJERI010000190.1:0-1861 GCA_051882195.1 Ruminiclostridium sp.
AGGGACAGCTTGTTCAGGACGTGAAAAACGCCTGCGATTCCTGCACAAAGCGTGCTTATGAACTGGCAAAATAAATTTTTCCGCAGTGCCATAAGGTGCTGCGGATTTTTGCGTTATGATATGCAAAAGTTTATTTCAGCCAATTTTCACAGTCAACGTATTGCACAATGACGAAAAATGTTGTATAATAATAGAAATTGTGTTAAGGAGTGAAGCTTTTGTTTAACTACAACAATGCAGGCTCGGGCGTTGCCAAGGGCGGTCCAAAGAAAAAGCCTTTCTTTAAATTCTGGGAAATTTTTGCGAGAAAGTTCTGGAAATTCTTCTGCATCAATGCCCTTTATCTGCTTTTCTGTCTGCCTATTATCACATTTGGTCCTGCCACTGCGGCAATGACCCAGCTTATGAGGAGATTTGTCCTTGAACAGCCTATTTTTATCTGGCACGATTTCTGGAAGGAATTCAAGAAGAATTTCAAGCAGTCTGTAGGAGTTGGTATTGCGGACGTGCTGTTTATCGGCTGTTTTATTTTCGCAATATACTATTATGACAATATGCTCAACGTAGATTCAAGCATGCAGAATATGCTGCTAATGGCGGTAACTGTTGCAACGGCCGCATTTGTTTTCATGATGCATTTCTATATTTACCTTCAGATAGTTGCCCTTAATCTGAACCTTAACGCTATCATCAAAAACTCGATGAAGCTGGTGGTAATCGGACTTAAGAGCAACATAATCACCCTTCTTGTGTGCATAGTGGTAATTACGGCTTTTGTGCTGCTTTATCCCTATTCATTGCTTGTACTGCCGCTGATTCCCTTTGCGTGGCTGTCCTTTGTAATAGTGTTCAACAGCTACCCCGTTATTACAAGAGCCATAATCAATCCGTACTATGAGGCAAGAGGCGAGCGCAACCCCGAGCTTCCCTCCGAGGAAGAAAACGAGGAAGCGGTTTTCGAGGATATGGGCGGCAAGGAAGAGCCTGTAAAGGTTAAGACAAAGACTCACGGAAAAGTCATTCATTAAGCGGAAAATTCAATCATAAAAATTATAGCAGAGCGGACAAAGTTAAAATTTTCGCTCTGCTATTGCTTTTTTCTACAAAAAGTGATATAATTGTTATTGAAAATTTTGCAATTTATCAGTTAAGGCAAAAATTTCCTTTCTGATACTTTCAAAAAATAAAATTTACGAGGTGACACATGAAGGCTGATTTACATTGTCATACGACATTATCCGACGGTTCTCTCGGCATTGAGGAAGTAATAGCTCAGGCAAGGAGAAACAATATCGACTATCTCGCCATTACCGACCATGATAGTCTTTCGTCAATTTCCCGTGCAGTCGTGCTGGGCAACCGTTACGGAATAAATGTAATCCCTGCGGTTGAGATTTCCTGCTTCGACAACGAGAGAAACTCAAAAGCTCACGTTTTATGCTACAAGCCGAAAAAGCCCGACCGTCTTGAGGGACTTTGCCTGAGAACATGTGAAGCCCGTAAGCAGAGGGGTAAGAAAATGGCGCTTAAGGTGCTTGAAAAGTACCCTATTTCCCTTGAAAACATAGTCCGCTATTCAACGGGCAGCAAGGCAATTTTCAAATGCCACATAATGCACGCTTTAATGGACTACGGCTACACCACCGACCTTTACGGCGATGTTTACGAGGAGCTGTTCAACATCAACACGGGACTCTGCGCCGAAGATGTTGCGGGAGAAACAAGGGAAAATCCCGAAATACATTTTGCATTGGAGCTTATCCATTCCGCAGGAGGAATTGCAATTCTTGCTCACCCAAGAGTTTACGATAATTTCGATTTGCTTGAGGAGCTTGCCGCAGCCGGTAAAATAGACGGAGTT
>JBJERI010000191.1:0-8798 GCA_051882195.1 Ruminiclostridium sp.
TTACCGCTATAAATGCAATTACGCCGTTCACAATTTCAAGGGTGTGTGAACAAAACAAAGCCTTTTGTGGGGGCAATATTTTCAGCAGAATCAAATCAAAAAGCTGTTTTCCGTCAAGACAGCTTACGGGCAATAAGTTGAACAAACCTGTTATCAGATTTATTGCGCCGAAAATGTTCATATATTGATTTTTTATGAACAAAAACAGGGCTGCTAAAATAAAATTAACAATAACTCCCCCGAGAATTACAAGTACAGAGCTGCTTTGCCTTTCCCTGCTTATTTTTATACCGCCGCCGTAAAAGGTGATTGACGCCGCCTTTTCTCTTTTTATTTTCATTGCAAGAAGATGTCCCGTTTCGTGAAGCGCACAGGCGCATACGCTCATAAATCCGGTGCCGCCCGTATCAAGGCAGCAAAACATCGCCATAACCGCAAAAAAGGTAAAGTCGAAATTGACTGCAAAATCCCTTAGTTTAAGCCTTATCATGCCGCCATAAGCTCTCTTATTACGCTGTCTATAAAGCCGTGTACTTCAGGCAGGAATATATTAAGAATAAGCATAATTATCACGATTCCGATACAGATTATGGCTTGAGTGGTAATTATTTCGCTTGTCCTGCGGATAATAACAGGCTTGGGATTGGTGAAAACTGCAATTTCCTTTTCGGTTTGTTCATTCTGAACAGAGTTTGTGAACATTTCATTATTTTCCATACAAGCACGTCCTTTCTGTTCAATTATATGAGGGAGAAGAAAAAAATACAACCTGTCTTTGAAACAGGCTGTATTTATGAGTTATGAAACTGTCTCCTTTTTTATGTGAAACAGCAGGCGGAGAATTCCTGCAAGAAATCTTGGACTTTTTACAACAACGATCTTCATTATGTACCCCTTTCTAACAGCACTTAAGCAGCCAGATTCCCAGCGCAATAAGCGCAATAGCAAGAATAATCAGAAAAATCTTGAAGGAAATGAAGCAAAGGCACAGAATAGCGCCGCCGAACAGCGCAAGAATAATCGGAAACTTGTTTTTTCGTCTTGGGCAGCGCATTACATCATCTCCTTAAGCTCTGATATTCTATTTTATTCGGGAGAATGAATTTTGCTACAAAAATAAACCGCATAACAGCGGCTTATCTCAATATGTGTTTTCAGCAATTTTGGCTTCCTCGTACATTTTCGCATAGCTGTTATAGCGGCTTTGGGAGATAATGCTCTTTTTCACCGCCTCGGTAACAAGACAGCCTGCTTCCTTCATATGAACGCAGTTGTTGAAGCGGCATTTGCCGTTATATTCCGCAAATTCTCTGAAACAGCCCATAAGCTCTGTGCTTGGAATTGCTCCGTATTTGCCTATTTCAACGGTTGAAAAACCCGGCGTATCCGCAATATAAGTGCTTTCGTCCAGCTTGTACAGCTCCGCCTGTCTTGTGGTGTGGCGACCTCTTCCAAGCTTTTTGCTAATTTCGTTGGTGTCCGCCTTTAAATCGGGCTTGATAAGATTCATAAGACTTGATTTTCCCACTCCCGAATTGCCGATAAGAGAGGTGGTCTTGCCTTTTATAAAGTCAATTACCTCCTCAACTCCGTCACCGCTTTTATTGTCAACGGCAAAAATTTTAAAGCCGATTTTCTCATAAATGCCGATAAAGTCGCTGCAAATCAGCTTGTCCTTTTTGGTAAAAACAAGCACAGGCTCAATGCCCTTGCTCTCAAAAATGGCAATAAGCTTGTCAAGGACAAAGGCGTTGGGAGCAGGCTCGCAGGTTGAAACCACAAGCAGCGCTGCGTCAAGATTGGCAAGGGGCGGTCTGATAATGCTGTTTTTGCGGTCGGCAATGTCGATAATTAGCGGCTCGGCGTTGTCCTCAAGCTGTACGCTTGCAATATCCCCCGCCATAGGGCTGATATTTTTTAGCCTGAAAACCCCTCTTGCCTTGCAGTTAATGACACCGCAAGGGGCTTCTACTGTGTAGAAACCCCCAACGGATTTTAATATTTTTCCTGTAACAATAGCCACCGATTATTCCTCAACCTCGTCATCAGCAGGAATTTCTTCCTCATCGTCTGTATTATCCAAAGGCTCCTCTGTTTCCTCGGGAACTGTTTCTTCGGGAACGTCCGTTACCTCGGGAGTATCCGTGTCGGAAAGCTCAATATCTTCCGTTTCCTCGGGTGCAGTTGTTTCAACAGTACCGCTTGTCAGCTGTCTGAATACCTTATCGTTGAATTCGATTACGGTCTTCGTAGGCGGATCGACTGTAAAGTCAATTTCCATTTCAAGGAACTTGGCTGTTTCGCCTGTTTCCTCTGATGTTACCATTATTGCGTAGGTTGTTGTTTCACTGCCTGAAACCTTCCATAGCAGCTCCTTGCTTAGGCTTATATCACGTACTTCGGTCATTTCAGGCTGGAGCAGACCGTCAATATAATATTCAAAGGTGTACTTACCCGATGCGGAGGATTTCATTGATACCTTGATCTGTGATTCTCTTACGGGGATTTCGCCGTTGCTTACCACAATTTCAACAACCGTATCCTTTTCAACCTTTTCCAATGGATCAATTGACTGGCTGATAACGTGATCCTTTTCAACGGTGTCGCTTGGCTCATATACAATTGTAAGGATAATTCCGTATTCATCTGCTCTTGCCTGTGCAGATGCAAGGGACAGCTTAATCATCTGGGGAACAGCCGTAAGTGTTTCGGCAGCACCCGAGCTTACAAAGCAGATTACCTTTGAGCCCTCCTCAACCATTGTTCTTGCGGCAGGCTCGGTTTTGATTACGAAATCGGTAGTAACGTCCTCGCTCTCCATATAGGTTATTCCCACTTGAAGTCCCTGCTTTTTCAGCATTGTCTGAACCTCTTCAATAGGTCTGTTGGCAAAATCGTCAATTTCTACAAGCTTGGGACCGTTGCTTACCGTAACGGTGATCTTGTTGTTTTCCTTGATTGTTCTGCCTGCGGCAACGCTCTGATCCATAATTACATACTTGTCGTAATCGGAGGAGTATTCCTGCACAGCCTCGATGTTAAGATAATCGTACTGGCTTATCGCCTCGTCCCAGGTCATACCGATAAGGTAAGGCATTTTGATTTCCTCACCGCCCTCGGCAACAATATCGCCGATATTCTGGGTAACGATCTCATAAATAAGCCATGCGGTCATAATAACGAAAACAGATGCCACTGCGAAAAGAATTGGAAGCAGCGGACTGCGGCGTTCTCTTACCTCGTCCTCGTCGTCCTCGTCCTCTTCTTCGTCGTCGTATTCGTCTTCGTCCTCGTCGTCAATGACCTGGTATTTTTCGTCGTCTTTTTTATATTTTGGCATTTCTGTTCTCCTTTTCGGCTGTTCCGGTTCGGGCTGGCTTACCTTGTCGAAATACTTGGTTGAGCCGTCTGCGGAAAAGTATTTGTACTCGAAAACAATGCTCGGATTTTTCTTGAATTCCTCTATGTCCTTTATCATTTCCCCTGCTGTCTGATATCGCTTTGAGGGTTCCTTCTGCATAGCCTTGATTACAATTTCCTCAAGACCCTCGGGGATTGAGCTGTTTATTTCGGTTGGGCGCTTTGGCTGGGACTGCATGTGCATAAGAGCAATTGAAACGGGGTTGTCGCCATCAAAGGGCTTTTGTCCCGTAAGCATTTCATAAAGCATTACGCCAACGGAATAAATATCGCTCTTTTCGTCGGTTATATCCCCTCTTGCCTGCTCAGGGCTTATGTAGTGCACAGAGCCGATTGCCTTTTCGGAAATGGTCTTGTCCGACTCACGGTTGAACCGTGCAATGCCGAAATCCATGACCTTTATTGTTCCGTCCGACATAAGCATAACGTTCTGTGACTTAATGTCACGGTGAACAATGCCCCTGTCGTGTGCGTGCTGGAGAGCCTTCAGAATCTGTACCGTGAAATGTATAGCGTCACGCCATTTCAGCACTCCCTGACGTTCAATGTACTCCGTAAGAGTAATTCCGTCGATATATTCCATAACAATAAACTGGATTTTATCGGTAAAGCCCACGTCGTAGATTTTTACAATGTTAGGATGTGAAAGGAGAGCGATCGCCTTTGATTCGTTTCTGAAACGTCTTAAAAAGTCCTCGCTTGCCGCAAATTCATTTTTCAGAATTTTTACCGCAACAATTCTGTCCTCCGTTATATCCTTGGCCTTGTAAATATCCGCCATTCCGCCAACACCGATAAGCTCAAGCAGCTCGTATCTGCCGTCCAGCTTTTTACCAATGTTACTATCCATATATTAACCTTTCCTTTCAATTGCCATTATACAATAAAACTCAGCAAAGTGCAAGTGCTACCGTCACATTATCCCGTCCGCCGTTTCTTAAAGCGTAGTCTATAAGCAGGTCGCAGCCCTTGCTTATGGGATTATTTACCACAATTTCCGCAATTTCGGCGTCGTCTCCGTAGGAGGAAAGTCCGTCCGAGCAGAAAAGCAGAATGTGTCCTTCTTCAAGGTCAAGCTCAAAGTAATCGGGAGTTATGGTGCGCTCAGCGCCCACCGCTCTTGTGATTTTATTGCGGTCGGGATGAGTTTTGCCCGCTTCCTCCGTAATTTCCCCTCGCTCGATAAGCCGTCTTATATATGTATGGTCTTTGGTTATCTGCTGCATATTGTCGTCAAAAATGTGGTAGGCTCTGCTGTCCCCTACATTTATTATATAAGCGCGCTGATTGTAAATCACAGCCGCAACGCAGGTTGTTCCCATTCCGTGCTTGCTTTCGTCGGAGCGTGCCTGATCGTAAACAAGCCTGTTTGCCGCCGTCATGGAGGTAATAAGCAGATTTCTTATGAAATTGCGGTTTATATTGGGTCTGAAGCCCTTCTGTATCCGTTCAGCCATAAATTCAACCGTCATCTGACTTGCACAGCTACCTGCCTTTTCACCGCCCATTCCGTCGCAGAGAATTACGGCAACAGCTTCGTTATCGCCCAGAGCGCCCGTCCACACTCTGTCCTGATTTTCCGAGCGGAGCAAGCCAATATCTGATTTTGCAAATAGCTTCAATTTTACACCACCTACAACTTAAATATTATCACGGCGAAGCTGTCCGCACGCCGCATTTATATCCGCACCGAGAGTTCTGCGGACGGTAGCATTTATTCCTGCTTTGACAAGTATCTCCTGAAAGGCCTTTACATAGTTTGATTTTTTGTAAGTGCCTTCCTTGATTTCGTTTATGGGAATAAGATTAACGTGACAAGGGTTAAGGGGCTTAAGCAGCTTTATAAGCTCCTCTGCCGTCTGCCTGTCGTCGTTAACGCCTTGGATAAGAGCAAACTCAAAGCTAATACGCCTGCCTGTTTTTTCAAAATAAACCTTGCACGCCTCAATAAGCTGTTCAATATTATATCGGTCGTTTACGGGCATTATAGCGCTTCTCTTTTCATTTGTGGGCGCATGGAGGGAAACGGAAAGAGTAATCCCTAACTTAAGCTCCGCAAGGTCGTAAATCCTGTTCACCAGTCCGCAGGTTGAAACGGAAACACGGCGCAGGCTCATTTCGTCCCCCGTTGAAAGTATTTTCAGAAACTTTATCACATTATCGTAATTATCCAGCGGCTCGCCTATGCCCATAAGCACAATGCTGTCAACGGTCCGTCCGCTGTCACGCTCCGTTTCGTAAATCTGGAGCAGAATTTCCGACGGCTCAAGATTTCTCACCCAGCCTGCAATGGTTGAAGCGCAGAATCTGCACTTCATTTTGCAGCCCACCTGAGTTGAAACGCAAAGGCTGTTGCCGTGCTTGTAGGACATCAGAACGGATTCGATTTTTTCTCCGTCGTGAAGCCCATAAAGATATTTTACAGTATTGTCTATGCTTGATACAAGTCTTTTTTTGACAATTAGTGAATTTATCCAAAACTTATCGTTTAATTTCTCAATCAGTTGTGCAGAAAGATTAGTCATTTCTGAAAATGAAGTCACTTTCTTTTTGTGCAGCCATTCGAAAATCTGCTTTGCACGGAATTTCTTCTCGCCCATTGAGAGAATTTCCGCCTCAATTTCCTCAAGGGTCAGGGATAATATGTCAATTTTGTTTTCTATCATTTAATTCTCCTGAGTGTTGCGGCAAAAAATCCGTCGCCGCCTGTAATGTACGGAAGAAAAGTTCTCATGTGGCTTTCGGGAACGCCCGAAATGTTAAGCGGCACGATTATAGGCGCAAAGTCGCTGTTGCTCTGCAAAAATTCCTCTATTACACGCTCATTTTCGTCATAGTTAATGGTGCAGGTGGAATAAATAAGCGTTCCGCCAAGCTTGACATATTTTGAGCAGGTTTCAAGGATTTTTTTCTGAATGGGCGGTATTTCTTCAAGGTCTTTCATAGGCTTGTACTTGATTTCCGGCTTTCTGCGGATAACGCCAAGTCCCGAACAAACCACGTCGCAAAGCACCTTGTCCGCCTGTGGAATTTCCTCGTTAAAAACCGTGGCGTCATTGGCGGAGGCCGTCAGAATGTCAATTCCCAGCCTTTTCGCACCCTCACGCAGAAATGACACCTTGCCCTCGTACAAGTCGAAGCTTAACAGCTTTCCCCTGTTGTTCATCATTTCAGCCATTGTGAACGATTTGCCGCCGGGAGCAGCGCACATATCAAGAACTGTTTCGTTGAACATTGGCCTTGCGATTTTGCAGCAAAGCTGGGAGGAAATGTCCTGAATATGGAACAAGCCTCTGCGGTAGGCGTTGGTGGATTCAACGCCATGTATTTTGCCTATCTCAATGCAGTCGTCAAGGAGCTTGTTCTTTTTCGCCTCAATGCCCTCTTTGGCGAGAGCCTCAATAAGCTCCGCCGTTGTGCATTTAAGAGTATTTACTCTTGCGAAAAGAGGCGGTCTGCCAAAAGCGGAGGAAAGAATTTTTTCAGCACCCTCCTCGCCGAACTGACCTATCCACTTTTTGATAAGCCATTTGGGGCAGGAATACTCAATGGAAAGCTTTCCTATTCCCTCAAGCCCCTTGTAGTTTACCACCAGTCCATCACGGAGAAAATTGCGCAGAATTGCGTTTACAAAGCCCTTTGCAGATTTTGGCGCAAGGAGCACCGTTTCGTTCACCGCCGCACTTTGGGGAACGGAATTCATATAAAGCAGCTGATAAAGCCCCATTCGGAGCAGCTGAACTACCTCGGGACTGATTTTGTCAAACTCAATTGAGGAATAAAACCTTATAACATAGTCAAGGGTCATTTTCCGCTCCAGTACGCCGTAAAACAGCGCAGTAGCAAAGCCCTTTTCCCTTGGGTCAAGGTTTTCCCTGTTAAAGGTGTTGTCAAGGATAATATTGGAATAAGCCCCGTTTTTATCCATTCGGGTAAGCAGTTCAAGTACAATCTGTCGTGATGTTTTCATAAAGCCCTCAATCAGTTGCGTCTTTTTGCGCTTGCGATAATACGAAGCAGCTGTGTAAGAGATACAAGCAGGCTTGCAACGTAGGTCATTGCCGCCGCTTTAAGCACACGCTTTGCGCCCTTACATTCGTCTGCGCCTAAAATTGCTCCGCTTTTCAGCACGGAAATTGCCCGTGAGCTTGCGTTAAATTCAACAGGCAGCGTTATCAGCTGAAACAGAACAATAAGCGCAAACAGAATAATTCCCACGTCCACAATAACAGGAAGATTGAAAATCATTCCCGCAAGAAAAATATACAGCCAAGCCCCCGAGCTGAAATTGATAACAGGCACAAACAGATTTCTCAGCTTTATGGGCAGATAATTCTTGGCATACTGAATTGCGTGTCCGCATTCGTGAGCCGCAACGCCGATTGAGCCTACGTTTGCGCCGTAAAAAACGCTTGCCGAAAGGTTAACTGTGTTGGTTCTCGGGTCGTAATAGTTGGTCAGCTTGTCCTTGTTGATAAGCACAACGTCAACGTTGTAAAGCCCGTAGCTGTCAAGAATCTGCCTTGCAATTACATTCGCCTGAATGCCGCTTCTTGTCTGCACCTTTTCGTATTTGTTGAAAGTTGATTTAACAGAAATCGAAGCAAAAAGAGAAAATACAACCGCCGCAATTACAAGAGTGTAAGCTACCGCAGGATTGCTTGTAATAAAATCTAACATATAAAACCTCCTGTCAGGTTAAAACAGTACCGTCCTCAATTTTTCTTCCTCTGAGATAGTCTGAGGAGCTCATTCTCTTGCCGCCCTCGGGGTGAATATCTGTGAATTTAAGCGCCTTTTTGTCGCCGCATACGACGGTAAAATCGCTTAAAACCGAGCCATAAGGCAGGTCGTACTCCTTGCCGCTTTTCTCTGCAAAATACACCTTAAGCCGCTTATCGCCGAGAAAAGCAAATGCGCCGGGGGCGGGAGAAAGCGCCCTTATCTGATTGTAGATAACCTCCGCAGGCTGTGAAAAATCCAGCTTGCAGGTGTTTTTGTCAAGCATTTTCGCATAGCAGGTGTCCCCTGTCTGCACTTCTCTCGGGGCTGTGCCCTTTTCAAGCTGGGCAAGGGTTTCTGCAATAAGCCGTGCACCCATTGCGGATAGGGCGTCGTGAAGCTCTCCGCCCGTCATTTTTTCCCCTATTTCAACGGTATCCTTTAAAATCATATCCCCCGTGTCAAGACCCTCTGCCATGTGCATTGTGGTAACGCCCGTTACGGTCTGACCGTCCATAATAACACGCTGAATAGGCGCTGCTCCTCTGTACATAGGCAGCAGTGAAGCGTGAACGTTTATGCAGCCGTATTTGGGCAGCTCAAGCACTTCCTTTGGGAGAAGCTGACCGTAAGCCACTACAACAATGCAGTCGGGA
>JBJERI010000192.1:0-1859 GCA_051882195.1 Ruminiclostridium sp.
ACGACGATTTTTCAATTTCCGTCCCCGGCTTGTCCCGATTCAGAGTCAGCACCTACAAGCAAAGAGGCTCTCTTGCGGCGGTAATCCGTGTTGTTTCCTTTGATATTCCCGATTATCATACTCTCAACATTCCCGACGGGGTAATTGAAATTGCACGGAAAACAAAGGGTCTTGTGCTGGTAACAGGGCCTGCAGGCGGCGGCAAATCCACCACTCTCGCCTGCATAATCGACGAAATAAACAAAACCCGAAACGGACACATTATCACCCTTGAAGAGCCCATAGAGTTCCTCCACAAAAACAAAAAAAGCGTTATCAGCCAGCGTGAGGTACATACGGATACATTGGGCTATGTTGAGGCGCTGAGGGCTTGCTTAAGACAGTCCCCCGACGTAATTCTGGTTGGCGAAATGCGCGACTTTGAAACAATCAAAACCGCTATGACCGCCGCCGAAACGGGACATCTCGTTATTTCCACTCTCCACAGCGTAGGCGCAGCAAACACAATCGACCGTGTAATCGACGTATTCCCCCCAAGCCAGCAGCAGCAGATAAGAGTACAGCTTTCACAGCTGCTCCAGTGCGTTGTTTCGCAGCAGCTTATTCCTGCCGTAAGCGGAGAGCTTATTCCTGCCTTCGAGATAATGAACTGCAATTCCGCTATCCGCAATATGATAAGGGAATCAAAGGTTCATCAGATAGACACTGCCATTGCCGCCGCCGCAAACGAGGGAATGATAACAATGGACGCAAGTATTCTTTCCCTGTTCAGAAGCGGCAGAATTACCAAGGAAAACGCTCTTAAATTCACCGAAAACCCCGAAATGCTGGAAAGACGAATGAACGGATAAAGAAAGGAAAAAACAATATGAAGACACCAAAGAATTTCACACTTGACAGCCTTGCAACCGTAAACAAATGGATAATCGTCTGCGTATGCGCCGCTTTCGGCATTATCAACTTTGTCACGGGACATCTTATTGCAGCAATCGCAACCCTTAGCAGCGGCTTTCTTGTTTTCATTGTTATGCTGATTTTCGGCAAAAAGATGACTCTTACCGTAAAAGCGGCAATACTCACAATCGCACAATGCCTTATTATAACCATAATCGCCTGCTTCAAGGGACAGCTTCACGAAATGTTCGCTCTTTACGCAGGCTCAGCGGCAATCACCGCCATTTATTTCAACAAAAAGCTTATCAGAGTACAGGTAATTCTTACTATGGCTCTGCTTCTTGCAGGCTTTTTTGTAAAGGACCTTGTATATCAGGGCGCAGATATGAGCTTTATTATCGCAGGCGTGGCAGGGGTTGCCATTGCGGATATTCTTATTATAGTAATGGTTGAAGCCTGCAACAAGTTTATTGCAGACGCTGAAACAAAGGAAAAGGAATCCAAGGAGCTGCTTAAGGTCGTAGAGGAAAAAATGTCCGAAAGCGAAAGGTTCTCCGAACAGCAGAACAGAATTTTCGAACAGGTAACAGCGGCAGCAGGCAACGTAAACCGTTCCAGCGACGAAATGCTCAACGTGGCAAACGATTTAAGCGCAGGCTCCGAGGAGCAGCAGAAGGTAATCGACAAGCTGAACGAAAGCTTCAACACCGTTAAGGCTGAAATCGAAAAAACCAAGGCGGCTTCGGACACCGCAGGCAATCTTGCGGAAAAGAGCATGAACGCCCTTTCCGAAAGCAACGAGGACGTTAAGGATATGCTTAAGGCAATGGACGAAATTGAAGAGTCCTCCGCAAAGATAAGCAACATTATCAAGACTATCGAGGATATTGCATTCCAGACCAACATACTTGCCCTTAATGCGGCTGTTGAGGCCGCAAGAGCAGGTGACGCAGGCAAAGGCTTTG
>JBJERI010000193.1:0-8723 GCA_051882195.1 Ruminiclostridium sp.
CGGCGAGGCGGAATTGCCAAAAGGGGCACCCTTTTGCGCAGCCTTAAATGTTTTGCACCTTTATGAAAGGTTATTCAAATCAACCTGCAAGGTCATCAGCTTTTCGTTTGAATACTTCAGCGCCTTGTTGATTTCGCCCTTTGTACCGTTTTTAATCGCTTCGTCCACAACGGCTTTCCAGTCGCTTACGAGGGCGGTAAGCTCGTTTTTGTACTCGTCGATGCCGTCAAGTCCCTCAAGCTTTGACATAATCTGATCGTAAATCCCCTTGCCCTCCTCATAAAGAGCGTTAAGGCTGTCAATTTCCGACTGCTCTGCGGGAGCGGATTCGTCTATGGTAACAGATGTGCCGTTTGTGGGGCTCTGGTCCTTTCCGCAGGCGGTTGCGGCTGATAATAACATAGCTGTTGCTAATAATACGCATATAATTCTTTTCATGATATGTCCTTTCTCAATTAACCGTTCACATTACTTATTGTAATGCGCTTTAATTTTAACATAACCTTATGTAAAAGTCAACCAAAACTTATTAGCAATATTTGTGCATTTTGCAAGGGCTGTTGAAAAGCGTAACAAATTTATTGAATTTTATTGCAAAAAAACGCTTTTTGTGGTAAAATAATTTATATTTATTCATAATCGGGAGAGAATGCCATGCTGAAATATAAAACCGTTATGCGGCTGTGCTTTGCCGAATTTCTGTTGTGTCTTACAATGCACGTTGTCTATGCAGGCATGGTGTTTGATTCGCAGTGCGTAATCAAAACGGCGGTGCTGTCTGCACTTGTATATATTCCAACGCTGCTTGTGTATTTTCTTGACAAAAAGGAAAAATACGCAAAGGACGTATTCTGTTTAGGAGTGCTTCTTGGAGTGCTTTTTGTGGGCACAACGGTGCAGACTCTTGGCTACGGAATTATGTTTCAGATTGCCACCGCTATTGTTATTTCCTTTTTCGTTGACCCCAAGCTGAATATACGCTTCTGGATCTACTCGGACGTGACCATAATACTGGGACTTGTTTTCTGTCACGACCTTGTTTCGGGAAATATCCCCATTCCAATTTACGGTCTGCTTTTCATTGTGTATAATCTTGCTCTTGTTACAAACTACACCCTTATATATAATTTCCGCAAGAGTATGAATCTTGCCAAGGAAAAAACCGAAGAGGCAATAAACGCAAATCGCAGCAAAAGCGACTTCCTTGCCAATATGTCCCACGAAATAAGAACGCCCATGAACGCTGTAAGCGGTCTTGGCGAGCTGATTTTAAGGGAGAATATCAGCGATACCGTCCGTGAATATGCCTACGGAATACAGACGGGCAGCCGCAGCCTGCTTGGAATTATCAACGATATTCTTGACTTTTCCAAAATCGAGTCGGGCAAGCTTGAAATAAACGAGGCAGAATACAGAATTGCCGACGTTGTAAACGATGTGGTGAATTTCGCTTCGGTAATGCTTGATGAAACCGACGCTGAATTTGTGGTGCAGTGCTCACCCGATATCCCTTCGGTAATGATAGGCGATGAGCAGAGAATACGTCAGATTATAACTAACCTTGTTACCAATGCGCTGAAATTTACCGCAAAGGGTATGGTGCGGCTTAAGCTTACCTCCAAAAAGACGGAATACGGCGTTAATCTTTGCGTTTCCGTAACAGATACGGGAATAGGAATAAAGGACGAGGACAAGGAAAAGCTTTTCAAGGTTTTTTCCCAGGTGGATACAAGGAAAAACCGCAATAAAGAGGGCACGGGCTTGGGGCTTGAAATCTCAAAGCAGCTTGTAAGGCTTATGGGCGGCTTTATTGTCCTTGACAGCGTTTACGGCGAGGGCAGCACCTTCAGCTTCTCTATTCCTCAGCGTGTTGCAAACGAAAAACCCTTTATCACCGTAAGAAACCGTGAAAAGATACGTCTGCTTGTGTATCTGCCCCGTGAAATTCTCCGCAGCACTCTTGAGGGCCAGGCGGCGGAAATGGGAATCAAAATCGACTTCGTAAGCTCCAGAAGCGCATTTGTGCTGCGCAGAAACAATCCCGAATATACCCATATTATTACCGCAAGACGGGAATACGATATGGATACGGATATTTTCACCGCCCTTGCAGGCAGAGTAAAGGTGGGAATTATCTGCAGCAGAAACGACGACCGTCCTCTGCCCAAAAATATCAGAAGAATTTTCCGCCCGTTTTATATTCTTCCCATTATCAATGCTTTCAGCGACAGCTCAATAATCGGACCCTATGCAAAGCAGAGCTTTGTCTGCACCTTTACCGCTCCCGAGGCAAACGTGCTTATAGTTGACGATAACTATGTGAATTTAAAGGTTGCCACCGAGCTTATCAAGCCCTACGGAATGAATATTCAGACCGCTTCTGACGGTCTTGGTGCAATAAATCTTGTTAAAATGCAGAGCTTCGACATTGTGTTTATGGACCACATGATGCCCCGAATGGACGGCGTTGAGGCAACCCACATTATCCGTGAAACGGAGGGCAGCCGTTTTAAGGTAATGCCTGTTGTGGCTCTTACCGCAAACGCCGTGGGAAACGCAAGGGAAATGTTCCTTAATGAGGGCTTTGACGATTTCCTTGCAAAGCCAATTGACGTAAAGCAGCTTGATATGGTGCTTCGCAAGTGGCTGCCGCCTACAAAAATAATCGAAAACAAGAACATTGCAGAGCAGGCGGAGCAGTCCGACGAGAACAGCCTTAATCTGAACGCTTCCGCAGGCATAAATCAGATCGCAGGCAACAAGCAGGCGTACATGGAAATACTGGAGATTTTCTATAACAGCGCCCCGAAAATCAAGGAAACAATCGAAAAATCCCTGCGTATGCGGGATATTCAGCGTTACACGATTGAGGTCCATTCCCTTAAAAGCTCCTCAAAGGGCATAGGCGCAGAAAACCTTTCCGAAATTGCAAGGCAGCTGGAACAGGCGGGAAAAGCGGGCGAACAGCGTATTCTTGTGCTTAAAACTCCATTGCTTATGGAGGCTTACAACGACGTCCTTGACGAAATCGAAAGGTATCTTAAGAAAAACGGCACTGATAAAGAGGAACAGCAAAAGTTCAACGCAGATAAGAGCGATATACTTGATTTGATGGGCAAGCTTGAAAAGAGCATTGACGATATGAATCAGAACGACTGCGAGCAGCTTATGGCTCGGCTTATGAAAATAAATCTTGGCGAGGAGGCGGAGGCGCTGCTGAGCAGCGCGGCAAAGAGCATTTCGATGTTCGATTTCAGCGACGCCGCCGGACAGGTTGAAAAAACCGCAATGCTGTTTACGGAGGCCGAAAATGGACAAGAAGATTGAGGTACTTATTACGGCGGAAAGCTGCAGCGATATTCCAATGCGGCTTAAGGAGCATTTCGGCATTGAAACCATACCCTTTTACATTAAAACGGACAGAGGGATTTTTGCGGATTATGAGGAAATAAGATGCGGCAATATTATTGAGTATATCGAGCTTAGCGGCAGCTATCCCGAAATAATCCCCCCAACCGCAGACGAATTCAGCGCCTTTTTCACCGCTCTGCTGTCAAAAGCGGACAGCATTGTTCACATTTCGTCCGGAGGAGAATGGTCGGCGGCTTACAGAAACGCTGTTGAAGCGGCAATAAATATGGACAACGTGTATATTGTGGATTCGGGTCAGCTTTCCTCGGGAATTGCCCTTGGTGTAATCAATGCGGCAAGAATGGCGCAGTCGGGCTTCAGCGCAAAGGTAATCAAAAGCGAAACCGAAGCCTACTATTCGGGGGTGGAAAATACCGTTATGGCAGGGAACAGCGAATATGTCCGCCATTCGGGAATAATGCCGGGATTTATGTGTTCCCTCTGCGACACCTTTCATCTTAAATCCGCCTTTAAGGTAAAGGACGGAACTTTCACAGGTGACAAAAATTATCTTGAGGGCGTTGAAAGCTGTATGGAGCAGTATGTGCGCCATGCGCTGAAAAGCAGCAGGGAAATTGATACGGGCACGCTTATAATAACAAGCGCAGGCTGCACCTACGGGGAAATTCAAAGGCTTAAGGGGCTGGTGGAGAAAAGGATTCATTTTGACAATATCTACACCGTGGATTATTCCTGCACATTGGGCTGGATTTTCGGCAGAGGAGCTTACGGGCTTGTGTTCGGAACAAAATAAAACAAAATAAAATAAAATCGGTTTGCTTGGGCAAGCCGATTTTTTATAAATAAATTCTCTATACTAATTGACAAATTGCCCAAAATATGAGAAAATAAAGTAAGATTTTCTATCAAAATGTAAAGGGTGTGTGAATTGAAAAAGCTTTTGTCAATAATTCTTGCAATTTCCCTTGCATTAACCTGTTTCATTTTTCCCGCCTTTGCAGAGGAAGCAGAGCCCATTGAATGGGACGGGGAAACGGAAATGGTTTCGGGCAATACATATACAGTTTCACAGCCACTTAAGCTTAAGGGGGATTTTACCGTCCCCGAAAATGCAAGGCTTACCGTAAAAAGCGGCGGCGAGCTGATTTTCCTTGTGAACAGCGCTGTAAACGTTCTTGGCACGTTGAGCATTGCAATAGGGGGACTTGTGATAAATTCGGGACGGTTTACACTTGCGGACAGCGGAGAAATGAACCTTTACGGCGAATTTCGCTCATCGGTAAGCGCAATACTGAAAATAAAGGGAAAGCTTACTGTCTATAATCAGGGCGTGTTCAAAAGCTCCTCCCACAACAGTTTTTTTGATACAAGCAGAACCTTCTGCAAAGGGAAAATGGCCTTCCTCAAAAGCAGCGAAACACGAATTTCGGGACAGGTGAACATTACTGACAAGGGTCAGGTGCATTTTCAGGGGCTTTGCGCAATAACCTTAAGCGGTTCTGTTGATAATTACGGCTACGTTTCGGTGGGAAAGCTGGGAGACCTTAAAATAAGCGGCAGTCTGATTCTGCGGCAGAAAAGCGACTATAACCGTTTTGGAACTGTGGCGGTGACGCTAAGCGGAAACCTTGCGGATAACCGTGAGGCGCAGAAATACACCAAGCTCACCGTTGCAACCCTTGTGGACGAGCCTGACGCTCATCTTCGAGGCATTGACGTTTCCTTTGCACAGGGGGATATCGACTGGGAAAAGGCGGCGGCTTCGGGAATTGACTTCGCCATAATCCGTGCAGGCAGAGGAAACACCAACATAAGTCCCATGAAAGCGGACGATTACTTTGAAAAGAACATAACCGAGGCAATCGCCAACGGTCTTGACGTGGGAGTTTATTTTTACAGCTATGCCGAAACCGTTGAGGAGGCGGAGGAGGAAGCACGCTTTTTCATAAGCCTTATAGAGGGCTACACCGTTACATATCCCGTAATTCTGGATATGGAGGAGGAATTTCAGGCGGGACTGTCGGGGGAAACCCTTACAAAAATGATTGACGCCTTTTTCGGAGTGGTAATGGAGGCAGGCTATTTCCCTATGTTCTATTCATACAAGGGCTGGCTGGAAAATAATCTTGATATGAGAATACTGGATAAATATGCCGTATGGCTTGCTCAGATTGCGCCCTATCCCACTTATGACGGAGCGTTCTATATGTGGCAGTATACCTATTCGGGAACGGTAAACGGCATAAAGGGAGATGTTGACCTTGACATTTCCTACCGTGATTTTCCCTCCATATTCCGAAAAAACAAGCTTAACAGGCTGTGATGATTCTCGGTAGGAATTACCGGCGGAAAATTCCGCAACCAAACAAATGACAACCGAAAAATGCCTTTATAAAGCCATTCGCAACCAATAGTTGCGGAAATGAAAACCGAAATGTATTGCGCAACCGCCTGATTTTCTGCTATAATAACCGCAGAAACCAAGGAAAAGGGAGCCGACAAAGGGTCGGAAACACTTTGGTAAACATAATAAATATATAAACCTTAATTTTTAATGGGGGATAAGAAAATGAACATTGAAGTAGCAAACAGGCTGGTAGAATTTAGAAAGAAAAACGGCTTATCGCAGGAACAGCTTGCGGAGAAAATCGGCGTAAGCAGACAGGCTGTTTCAAAGTGGGAACGCAGCGAGGCGTCGCCCGACACGGACAACCTTATAATGCTGGCAAGACTTTATAATGTATCTCTTGACGAGCTGCTTAAAACGGAGGAGGATATACCAATGCCCGAAAAGGAAGAGCCGAAGCAGGAGGAACAGCCCGAAGCAAGCGGCTTTGACAATTCAGCCCAGCAGACGGAGAATAATTCCGAAAACGATAAGAAAAACGAGTATGTTCATATCGGTCTTGACGGGATTCACGTTGAGGACGGAAAGGACTCTGTTCATATCGGAAAGGACGGAATACACGTTCATTCCAATGATAACGAACACGTTGACGTAAGTCACGAGGGCGTTTTTATCAACGGCGAGCGTGTTGACGAAAAGTGGAAGAAAAAGCACAGGCATAGTATATGGAGCAGCTTTCCCTATGTAATAGTATGCATTATTGCTTTTCTTGGCTTGGGATTTTTTGCGGGACTGTGGCATCCGGGCTGGATGGTGTTCTTGACAATTCCGCTGTTTTACGGACTTGTTGAAGCAATAACCAAGCGGAATATGAACAAATTCCCTTATGCTGTGCTGGCTGTGATTGTATTTCTTTGCCTTGGAATTTTCCTGGGAATGTGGCATCCGGGCTGGATTGTATTCCTGACGATACCCATTTACCATTGGATAGGTCATGAGATAAACCGCCACCGCAAGGAAAACAGCAAGGTTGAGATAAAGTTTTCAACAGATGACGAATAAACAAAATGCTCCGCTTATCAAACGGAGCATTTTTCATAATATATTCAGCAAATCGGGCTGCTGCTTATCCCTGTAAAGCTCAATAAGCCGCCGTGCCACGTCGCACTCGGTTAAAAGCTCCTCGTCCTCCGCAGCTGCCAGCGCCTGTATTTTCACAATGGTTGCCGTAATTTCCAGCAAATGCTCCTTGTCGGTAATGAAAACGTGCTTTGACATAAACTCCTGCCAGTTTTCGTCAGCCTTTTCCGCCGCAAGCCTTGCGCCCCTGAAGTCCCCTGAGGAAAAGCTGTCCTCCGCAAGATAAAGGGCGTTTACCACCTTTTTCGAGGTGTTTTCGATGTAAATGCAGCTTCCAACGCCGATTATCAGCAGCATAACAATAATAAAGGCGCAGAGTATCACTCTTTTCACTTGGCTTTTCCCTCCTTTATATCGTAATTTTTCAGCACAAGGGTGTATTTGCCGTCGCTGTCGCAGCTCATAAAGAAAATCCTTGAAAGCTCGGTTTTGTTTTCGGCAATGACTTTGTCAACCCATGCTCTGCCTATGCCGATTTCCTTAAGCCCGTTGCCGTCAATTTCCCCGTCCTTGATTATAACCGTAGGGGGATTTTTGCCGTCAGCCTGCTTTTCAAGAAAATTTATCTTGCCCGTTGTTTCAACAATTGCGTACTGCACTTGTGAAATGTCGAAAATATCGTGTTCTCTCATAGCCTCCGTTACATCGTCAATTGTGTAGCGGAGGCTTTTCAGCTGCAGCTGGTCGATTTCCCCGTCCTTGATAATGATTTTGGGACTGCCTGTTACAAGAGTGCGTATTTTGGTGTTTTTCAGCATTATCCCCGACATAAAAACATCAAGACACACTATCATCAGAATTGGCATAATCCCCATTATCATAGGCATTGAGGGGTCTTCAAGGGAAAGCGTAGCTATATTTGAAACAAGAATTGTGGTAACAAGCTCAGAGGGCTGCAATTCTCCAAGCTGCTTTTTGCCCATAAGCCGCAGAGCAAAAATAACAAGCAAATACAAAAGCACCGAGCGAATTATAATTATCAGCATAAAATCATTCCTTGTCCGTTTTGCATTATTTTGCGCTTAATGTATGAAAATATGCCGAAAGGACAAAATAATGACAAAATCGGCAAAAATGCGAAAGGAGAGCTTATGGGAAAGCTTGCGGCGGATTTAGAAAGAAATACAATTAACATAAAAAATCTTATGGACAGCTCCTCCGACCTTACAATGAAATTCGGCAAGGTGGGCGGCAGGAAAATCTGCATTGTTTTCTGCGAGGGGCTTGCAAGTACGGATACGACTGCGGACTTGATTTACCGTCCTCTTAACAGTATCGGAAATGAAAAGGAAATACCCTTTAAGCGGCTTGTGGAAATGGTTCAGGACGAGCTTTTGCTTGCAGGAGAGCAGGTGACTGTGGAGGATTATGACCAGCTTGCACAAAGGATAATGTCGGGCTTTGTGATAATTCTCATAGACGGTCTTGACTATGGAATAGGAGTGGGGGTTCAGGGCTATCAGGCAAGGGGCATTGAAGAGCCCAGCACACACATAAATCTGCGAGGCTCACGAGAGGGCTTTGTGGAGGTAATCAGAACAAACATTTCTATGGTTCGCAGACGAATGAAAACGCCCGACCTTGTGTTCAACATACAGACAATAGGCGACAGAAGCCATACGGATATTTGCGTGTGCTATTTAAGGGACAAGGTGGATAAAACGCTGCTTGCGGAGGTGCAGAAGCGCATTGACGGCATTGAGCTGAACACCATACTTGAAAGCGGCTACATTCAGCCCTTCCTTGAGCAAAAGGGAGATATTCTCTTTTCCGAGGTGGGAGTTACCGAGCGGCCGGACACCTTTGCCGCTAAGCTTTACGACGGCAGAGTTGGTATTCTGGTTGACGGAACGCCCTTTGCATT
>JBJERI010000194.1:0-8714 GCA_051882195.1 Ruminiclostridium sp.
TATCAGACGTGCGGAGGAAAGAGCCGCAACTCTTGTTTCGCAGCAGGAAATTTCCCGTCAGGCACAGGCAAAGGCAACGGAAATCCTCACAACGGCGCAGCAGAAATCAAAGGTACTGCGATCCACAACCAACGAATATGTGGAGTCAATGCTTGGACGGATTGAGGAGCTTTTATCCAACGACCTTGCAGACGTGAAAAAGGCAAAGGCGGCAATTAAAAATTCGAATAAATAAAAGAACAGCCTATAAGCTCAAAACTTATAGGCTGTATTTTTAATCCCCTGTGGATTCTCTCAAAACAAGACTGTGCGGCAGCATATATATGCCCCTATCCGGCTTTTCCGCCTTCATATTGTCAATCAGCTTTTCAATTACCAGCTTTCCCTGTAAGAAGCAAGGCTGCTCAACCGTGGAAAGATGCGGCACGAAAATATGAGAATAAGCAATGTTGTCAAAGCCGAAGAACATTATGTCCTTGCCGATTTTATAGCCGTTGCTGATTGCATAATTCATAGCGCCGATGGCAATCATATCGGAAATGGAGAAAATTGCCGTGGGCGGCTCGGGCAGACTCAGAAGCTGCTCACAGCCTGTTGTACCGCTGTCTGTATCATAAGTGCCGTAATAAACAAGGCTTTCGTCGTAAGGAATGTTGTTTTCCTCAAGAGCCTGTCTGTAGCCTATTTCACGGTCGATTGAGGACTGACTGCGGAGCTCGGTGGTAATAAGTCCGATACGCTTGTGACCTTTGTTTATAAGGTACTGCACAGCGTCGTGACCTGCCTTTACATTGTCGATTGTTACCGTAAGAACATTACAGTTATCAAGTCTTTCAAGACACATTGCTATATTGTGATTTTCCGCAAGCTTTGAAATTGTCTGGGCGTTAAGCTTAGGACCAAGGAGAACTGCGCCGTCAACGGAACGTGAGAACAGCATTCCAAGCAGATGCATTTCGTGGTCGGGGTCGTCGTGAGTTGTGGCGATGAGAACATCATAGCCCTGTGCAAAAGCGGCCTGCTCCATTCCTCTCAGAACGTCGGAGTAAAAGCTTTGCTCCGTTGAAGCGATGATAGCAAGAATACGCTTCGTTTCGCTCTTCCTTAAATCACGTCCAAGAAAGTTTGGGCTGTAGCCCAAGGATTCAACGGCAAGATTAACCGCTTCAATTGCCTCGTCAGATACGTTGGACTTTTTATTAAGCACTCGTGAAACCGTTGCAACCGAAACATTTGCAGCCTTTGCAACGTCTTTAATGGTTACGCTCATTTCATTAACCTTTCTTTTTTATACTATATTGTATATTATAATACAAATTGTAAAGGTTTACAATACACTTTTTAACCAAATATGGAAATTCAAATTCGGATAAACTAACGAAATGGTATAATATTCCTTTATAGTTCTATCTGTTAAATTATTGTTTAGTTAATAAATAATGGGTTGTTAGTTTTAAACAATTTAATGCGATAAAATTTGTCTATTCTATTACTTTACAAAAGCCTGTTTATAACTTAAAATAATATTAGGTAAATTGTACACTAAAATTGTGTTCATATAACTATGTTTCGGAAGGGAAATTCAGATGATCAAGAAAAATGTTACAATGAGCGACATTGCCGCCGAGCTTAACGTAAGCACGGTAACAGTTTCAAAGGCGCTGGGCGACAAGGACGGCGTAAGCGAGGAGCTTCGCGAAAAAATCAAACAGAAAGCAAACGAAATGGGCTACCGTTTCAACTACGCTTCAAAGGCGGTAAAGGACGGCTTTACCTACAATATAAGCGTCGTTGTGGCAAAGCATTTTATTCACGATGCAAGCGCTTTTTACTGGGTAGTTTACAGATACATTGTTGAGCTTTTGCAGAAGCAGAGCTATTACGGTATTCTTGAGGTTGTGCTTGAAAAAGACGAACTTGCAAACGAAATGCCAAACTCCATTATCGACAACAAGGTTGACGGCATAATTGTGCTGGGACAGTTTGCGGACGAATATGTAAACACCTTGCTTTCCTACAATATTCCAACTGTTTTTCTTGATTTTTACAGCAGCAAAATCGATGTTGAAACGGTACTTTCCGACAACTTCTTCGGCGCATTCACCCTTACAAATTACCTTATTGCCAACGGTCACAGAAACATCGGCTTTGTAGGAACAATCAACGCAACCTCCAGTATTCAGGACAGATTTTTAGGCTACTACAAATCTCTTATCGAAAACCGTATTCCGCTTAACGACAAGTGGATTCTTGACGACCGCAACAGCGAGGGGCTTATGTTCAGCGAGTTTTCACTGCCCGAGGAAATGCCTACTGCATTTGTCTGCAACTGCGACGAAACCGCCTACGGGCTAATAAATCAGCTTAAGCTTAAGGGCTACAATGTGCCTGAAGATATTTCAGTTGTGGGATATGATAACCATATTTACTCCACAATTTCAAACCCGAGAATTACCACAATAGACGTAAACAGCTACCGTATGTCAAGCGAAGCAGTTGAAATCATCATCAAGAAAATCCGTGACAATAACTACAAGTGCGGACGTATTCTTGTTACAGGCAAGCTTATTGAAAGGGACAGCGTTAAGAAAATCTGATGTCGGTTAAAATTATTGATTCACATGCACACTATGACGATTCCGCCTTTGACGAGGATAGAGAGCAGCTTTTGAACTCAATGTTTGAAACAACGGTTGAGGCGGTAATTGAAATGGGCTGTTCCCTTGAAAGCAGCAGAAACGCCGTGAAGCTTGCAGAGAAATATCCCCCGATTTATGCGGCGGTGGGTATTCACCCTGAGGACTGTAATAAGGTAAACAGCGGTTATCTTCATGAGCTTGAACAGCTTTCCAAAAACGAAAAGGTGGTTGCCATAGGGGAAATCGGCCTTGATTATCATTATGAGGGCTTCAGCCGTGAAAAACAGCTGGAGGTATTTGAGCAGCAGCTTATACTGGCGCAAAAGCTTTGTTTGCCTGTGGTAATCCATTCAAGGGACGCATCCAAGGACTGTATGGAAATGCTGAAAAAATACAAGCCCAAGGGCGTTGTGCATTGCTTTTCGGGCAGCGCCGAAACGGCAAAAGAAATTGTTTCTCTCGGTATGTACATTGGCTTTACGGGTGTTCTTACCTTTAAAAACGCAAGAAAGGCAATCGAAGCCTGCGATGTTATCCCCACAGACAGACTGCTCCTTGAAACAGACTGCCCTTACATGGCGCCCGTTCCATTCAGAGGAATGCGCTGCGACAGCACAATGATAAAGTTCACCGCCGAAAAAATGGCGGAAATAAAGGGAATTTACCCCGAAAAAATGCAGGAAATATGCAATAACAACGCAAAAAGACTGTTTGGTATTGCAAAATGAAAAATTCTGTGATATAATTTAGTAAGCCTGTTATGCAGGCTTATTTTAAATTAACTGACTGTGAAAGGAATACGAAATGGACTCTGACGGGCGAAAACATAAAAAAACAGCAAAGGAAATTCTGCTTTTTCCGCTGATCGCATTGGAAAAGGGGCTTAAGGCATTGCTCAAAAAGGCTCTCGGCGACGGTTTTGACGAGGTAACCGAGGACGATATCATGTCTATGATTGACGCAGGCAACGAAAGCGGCACAATCGAGGACAACTCTGCCGAAATGATAAGCAATGTGTTCGAATTCAGCGACCTTAACGCCTCCGACGTAATGACCCACAGAATAAACATAACGGGGGTTGACATCGACTCCGACCTTGAGGATATTATTTATCTTGCCCTTGACAAAGGCTTTTCAAGAATACCCGTGTATCGAGGCAGCATTGATACCATTATCGGAATTGTCATTGTAAAGGACCTGCTTTGCCTTGTGGGAGAAGAAAATCTCAGCAAATTCAGCATTAAGGATTTTCTCCGTGACGTGGTATTTATCCCCGAATCCTGTTCCTGCTCTGACACCTTCAAATACCTTACCAATATGAAAACAGGTATGGCGGTTGTGGTTGACGAATACGGCGGCACTGCGGGCATTGTAACTCTCGAGGATTTAATCGAGGCTGTTATGGGCAATATTCAGGACGAATACGACGACGAGGACAGCGAGATAAACAAAATCGGCAAGGAGAAATACGAGGTTGACGGCGAAGCCGACCCCGAAGACGTGCTGGAGCTGTTCGGACTGGAGCTGCCTGAAGACCACGAGTACGATACCATTGCAGGCTTTGTTACCGATTTGCTGGGCTATATTCCCGAAAATGTTGATAAACCTCCCCACGTTGACTATAAAAATATACGATTTGTTATCACGCAGGTTGAGGATAACAGAATAATCAAAATAATTGCAATAAAAATGGAAGACGCCGACGAAAAAACAGAGGCATAAATTTAGCCGATAATCTGATTGATTATCGGCTCATTTTATTTTTTAGCAAGCTTTTTCTGAACTCTGATGTCCTTTCCGAGGAAGAAAAGCTGCTCCATTGCATAAAGACGCGAAGTAATTCTGTCGCCGTATCTTTGTTGAATTTCCGCCGACTCCAGATTCGTATTGACAATGGTGGGCTTTCCCGAATTATATCTTGTGTTGAGAATATTGTAAAGTGCCGAGGTGTAGAACGGGTTGTTAAATTCCGAGCCTAAATCGTCCAACACCAGCAAATCCGCCGACATAATCAGCTCCGATGTTTCATCAGACTTTTCATAGCCGAAATGCTCCTGTTCAAGCTTGCGGAACAAATCGGGCGCAGAGCCGTAAACCACGCTGTATCCCTGTTCAAGTACCTTTTCGGCAATGGCAAGGGAAAGGTGAGTTTTTCCAAGCCCCGTTTTGCCTTTCATGACAATACTCACGTTGGGCAAGTGGAAATTTTCCGCATACTTTATGCAAAAATCAAGGTTATGCTGCATCAGCTTGCGCACGTTTACTTTTTTCACCGTATCAACCACATCGGGATAATAATTGCAGTCAAAGCTGTCAAAGCTGCAAAGCTGCATTGGGGAGCTTGAATTAAGCCGCTGGGTTGCGAGCCGCTTTACAATATCCATAAAGCAGGAGCAGCGGCGGTTTTCGTAAATACCCGTATCCCTGCACTTTTGGCAGGTGTATATATTGTCAAGATAATCTCCCGGCAGTCCCGCCTCTTCAAGAGCCTTTTCGGTTTTTTCCTGCAAGGCAAGATTTGCCTTTTCAATACTCTCGATTTTTTCCTTTGCGTCGGAGGGTCTTGCAAGGATAACGTTAGCAAGCTTCTCACCTGTTCTTGCCATTTCAAGCCGGTATTCTCTTATGGAAGGCGCTTTCAGCTCCGCCTCTGCAATACGGCTGTCCTGAAGCTGCGCATTTGCCGTTCTGCGGCGCTTTATTTCTTCCTCCGCCTCCGCATAGAATTTCTGATCAAACCCCATTGTTTCCTCCGTATTTCTCAAGCGCAAGCTTGTCAAGCTCGTCAATGTCAAAGGAAGAAGCCTTTTCCTCCTTTGCCTTTTCGCGGCGCTTGTTTTCGTTTTCCTTTACCTGTGAAATCACCGTAAAGCCGTTGTTATGCCAATTCTGCAAAATTCTGTCCATATACTGGAACGACAGCTTTCCTGCCCCGTCAAGGGTGCGCTGGTAAGCCTCGTAAATCATTTCGGTAGAGAAGTTATACTCGTCAATCCACTTTGTGAGATATTCACGCTGTGCCTTTGAGAAAGCGCAGTTCATCTCAAACAGCCGCTTAAGCTCGTATTCGGCGGCGTTGAACTTTTTCAGTCTTCTCAGCTCCGCCTCCGCCCTTTCGATTGTGACAATCTCGTTTTCAACCCAGCCGTTAGCCATTGCCTTTATATACGCAGGAGTGTTTTTGCCGATTGCAAAGCAGTATTCCACAAGCATTATTGTCACCTCAGCAGGAAGCCCTGCCTCCTCAACAATAAGCATAAGAGCGTTCTGTTCGGCGTGCTTAAGAGGTCTGCCGTACAGATTTTCACAGCGTGTAAAGAGGAATTTCACAGCATCGCTTCCTCTCACCGAAGCTGCAATTTCAACAGGCTTGAACTGTGGATCTCTTGTTAAATCCACCTTTTTTACAGATGGACTTTCGGCAGGCTCGTTTTTCTTGAAAACTATATTGTCCTCCTGCGCCTTTGGAACGAGCTCAACACCCTGGGCGGAAATAAGTCCTCGCTGCTCCCAGAACTTTATTGCGTCCTCAACCGCCCCCGAGGTTACACCCGTGCTTTGTGCCACGTCATCGCTTGTGAACATTGTGCCGCCGTTGCGGAGAAAAAACAGCAGCACCTTAAGATTATCGCCGCTTGCAAGCTTTATGTAATTGTCAACAACACTGACGGGAACGGCGAAAACGCTGTTCCAGCCGCCCATATTGAGTTTATATGCCATTATTTTACCTCTGTGAGCCTTATTTTCATTATCATTATATCACGAAAATGCAATAATGGCAATACAAATAAATTGAAATCCCCACGGCATTACTTCTGCTGTGGGGATATAAATATTCAATTAGTACATTGGACTTATGTCCTTTCATTTATTCCGGTGGAGTAAACTCCTGAATAAATACTGTCTGCATTTGCATCAGCTCCTGCATTATATTGGAACTTTGTTCCTATTCAATTGTAACTGCCGTTTATTTTAACGCTATTGCGATTTAAACATATATGGCATTTCAATCACTCTTTCGTGTCGCACTTAAATGCCTACTTCTGCATTTCAGCAGCTTCTCTGCTTACAATGATTCGGCGATGGCTTATGTCATCTCTTAATCAATCTGCATTTTCCGCTCTTACCTACTTTCTGAGTTTTCGCAGTGTTCCTTTCACCAACAACTGTTGCCATGCTTTTGAGCTTTGCTGAAAACCCTTCGGCTACATAAATGCTTCAGAAAATGTGAACCCGACTGCCTGTAAATCATTAGCTAAACGCTTATATTTTAACTCATCCGCCGTCCGACGCTTAAAAGCCGACGACATCTGCAAAGTTATGTTCGATCGGTTTACTTCTTGGCGCCGAGCCACATTTCTGATGATATTGTTTCATTTTCCACGGGACTCGCTTCCTTTCCGACTATTTATTTACACCCTGATATATAACGGATATGGGGTGCATACGGACTTCAATTCCTGCTTGAACGTTGTGATTGTTGTGATTGATCGTCCTGTCTGGGATTGCAGCTTACTTTCGCACACCGTTCACATTTTACTCGCTATCATCATATTCTGAGTGTGATTGGTGTTTTGGTTTCTTCTGTTTTCCTTGTCTATAATATACCACATTATATGCCGATTGTCAACAACTTTTGTGAAATAATAATAAACAAATTTAGCGTTACAGCTTTATAGCAATTGCATATATTTACTGTATTTTACATAAAAACCCTCCTTTTCTGTTTTTTTCATATTGACAATTTCACGCTGTTATTGTATAATTTATTTGTTGGCTGCGGCAAATAAAAAAATTGAGAGGTAACACAGTGGCAGAGCTTGAAAACTTTAATACAGGCGAGGAATACACTCCCAATATAGTTGACCTTGACGGCGAGCCTTTTGAGGTAATCGACGCTATAACATACGACGACAGAAACTTCGTTGCTCTTGTTAAATTCACCGAAGAGGACGAATTTGACGAGGACGAGGACGGAGAGTTCATTGTTCTTGAGGAAATCGAAAAGGACGGCGAGTTTATGCTGTCAACTATCGATGATGAGGAGCTTTACACCGAGGTTGGCGATGCATTTATTGCACGCTTTGACCAGATGTTTGAGGACGATATTACCGACTGATGGGTGTAATATTCCCGTGAAAATTTAATATAATATTATTACTGCGGCGTGCGTCAGGGTGATATTTATAATCCAACACACTTTAAACGGGATTTATCTTTTCCGGCGGATTGCAGACCTCCCTCTTTGAGGAAGAAGGGAGCGTGAACCCGGATCGGTATCTTACCCACCCTGCTTCGTGCGGGTTTTATACGTCATACAACGGCGCGGCGGTTCAAGGCGGAGTTCGGTTTCGGACTCCGCTTCTTTGATTTTGCATATCCGACAAAATTCCGCATAAAATACCTTGGGTGATATTATGAAAAATAAACTGAAACAGGTTTTTATCGGCTTTGCCTGCGGAATACTTAACGGGCTTTTCGGGTCGGGAGGCGGCGTAATTGCCGTTCCTGCCCTTGAATATCTTGGAATTGAGCCGAAAAAGGCTCACGCAACCTCGGTGGCGCTCATATTCGTTTTAAGCTGCGCCACGGCAATCGCCTATCTTATGGGAGACAGGCTTGACATAAGGCAGGCATGGGAATATATTCCCCTTGGCTTTGCGGGAGCGGTTGTGGGAACAATTACCTTAAAGAAAATCAGTAACGACATTCTAAGGCGCATTTTCGGCGTTATCGTGCTGATTTCCGCAGTAAGGCTGCTGATGAAATGAGCGGGTTTATCGGCTTTTTAACGGGCATTGCCGCCTCAATGGGTCTTGGAGGCGGATTTATCCTCATAATATACCTTACGGTTTTTGCAAACGTTGACCAGATTACAGCCCAAGGAATAAACCTTGTGTTTTTCCTGCCCATTGCCCTGCTGTCCCTAATAATCCACTCCAAAAACAAGCTTATTGCGTGGAGAGCAATCCCCTTTCTGTGCGGAGCGGGACTTGGGGGAGTTATTGTAGGAAACTGGCTTTCGGGGCTTATTGGCGGAGATTTTTTGCAAAAGATGTTTGCGGTTTTGCTGCT
>JBJERI010000195.1:0-8692 GCA_051882195.1 Ruminiclostridium sp.
CCACCGCAAAGAAAATAACAAAGGCAGTAATCACGGGAGGCGCAACAAGATACCACTGTCCGAAGCCGATAATCAGTATTGCAAAGGCGATTATGGGCGAAATGCACGCCACAAGCTGAGTAACGAACTGACGTCTGGTATAAATCATCAATGCTGCGAATATAACATTTATAAAGAGATACAGCGCAAACAGCGAGGCGGGATTTGTGGGCACAAGGTAATACGCAAAGGCAAGCCATGCCACAAAACCCAGAAATGCGGGAAAGCCCAGGCTTAAAAAGGAAACACCGAATTTAAGCCATTTATTTCTGAAAAAATTCAATACTTTATCCATAAGGTACTCCTATATATTCTACTCTCCTTTATTTTACTCCAAATCAATAAGAATTTCAATAGTTTTTCATAATTTTAAACGGGTGCCTGCAAAAGAGAGATTACTGCTAATTATCTCTTTTGCAGACACCCGTTGAAAGCTGCGCTATCTGCAGTTACTTTCTGTTGCGGAAAATCTTTTCAAGCTCAACGAAGCCGTCCCCTCCGTCGTCCGAGTCGATTGTGCTTGTAATAAAGTCGCCCAGAGAGCCGCTTGTGGTTGTCTTGATAACCTGGTCATCGCCGCCGAAATCGCCCTTAGCTGCGCTTGCTGCGGTTTTAAGGTCGCTGAAGCAGGTTGCGATAACGGAAATAACGATTGTATCCTTAAGGTCGGGATTGTAGTTTGCACCGGAAATAATCTGTGCGCCGGGGCAGGCAACCTCTGTAATCTTGTTCATTGCGTCGTCAACGTCCGAAAGAAGCAGGTCGGGTGAAATTGTAACGTTAACAAGCAGTCTGCCTGCGTTTGCAATAGATGTTTCAAGCAGCGGACTGTTTACTACCTGCTGAACAGCGTCCTCTACCTTCTTGTCGCCCGAGCCTGAGCCGATAGCAATATGAGCGTCCCCTGCGTTCTGAATGATAGTGCAAAGGTCGGAGAAGTCGGTGTTCATAAACGCTGTCTTGTTTACCATATCGGAAATTATCTTTACCGAGCGGTACAGAACATCGTCAACCATTGCGAAAGCCTGCTGGAAGGTAAGCTGCTTTTCGTTAAGCTGGAGCAAACGCTGGTTGGGGATAATAAGCAATGCGTCAACATGCTTGCGCATTTCCTCAATGCCCTTCATTGCCTGATTCATTTTCTGCTCACGCTCGAAAGCGAAAGGCTTTGTTACAACGCCAACTGTGATAATGCCCATTTCCTGTGCAATTTCAGCAATTACGGGAGCAGCGCCGGTACCTGTGCCGCCGCCCATACCTGCGGAAATGAACACAAGAGCAGCGCCTTCAAGGCACTGTTCAATTACATCTCTGTCCTCTCTTGCAGCCTCTGCGGCAACCTCGGGTCTTCCGCCTGCGCCCCGTCCTCTTGCGCACTTTCTGCCAATCTGAACTCTGCGCATAAGATTCTTGTCAAGGGTTTTGAGAGCCGCAACGTCGGTGTTTATCGCTATGTACTCAATAGAAACGTCGTTGCTGGAATTAGGGTCCTTGATACCTAACTTTGCCATGTGGCTGAGTGCGTTGCATCCGCCTCCTCCAACGCCGATAACCTTTATATTAACATTATATTCTGCACTTTCATCGAAGTTGTCTTCGTACTCGTTTCCAACCTCTACTTCGAATCCGTCTTCATCGATTTCAACAGCCATTTTGTACCTCCTGATGTGATATTCACATTCTCGCTAAACTTATCATAATTGTAACAGATTTTCTTTGTAATTTCAATAGTTTTTTTGAAATTTATTTACATTTTGTGTATTTTCCTTTAAAAAGGCTCAATATATCCGCAAACGCTTTGCCTTTCTTACAAAACTTATGTTTTTATTCGCCATTATTTTCATCGGGCTCTTCGGTTTTTCCGTCGCTTGAAATATCTCCGTCAGAGCTTATTTCCTCGGGCTTTGCTTCTGTAACGGGGGCTTCGGTGATATTTCTCTGAGCAATTTTTTCCGTATTTGTCAGCAGAAGTGAAACCTTTTCGTTTTTGCCGATTTCGTTTTCCACAAGCTCCTTTGCAATAACGAACTTTTCCCTTAACTGCTGTGTCGAACCGAGGATAAGCTCAATTCTGCCGTCATACCACATTGTAACGGCAAGCTTATCCGCAATGTTTATTTCGGTTATATTGTCAAGCCCCGTATCAATAAGGGTTTTCTCTATTTTTTCAAGCAGCTCCAGCTGTGATGGGTCCTCGGTTTCCATAAAGCCGCCCACTATTGCTCCCTCGGTAGGCTTCATACCGTCGATTACAATTGCGCCCTCCTTGGGGGAATCGCTTATTTCAAGTATTCTGCCGTTTCTTGAAAGGACGTAGTATTTATTGTCGCTGAAAACGTTGTAAACAGGCTGTGCGCCCGTAATTACAAAGGTTATTGTGGAGGGAAATACTTTTTTTATTTCCACCTTGTCAATGTAAACCAGCTTGTCAAGCACTCTGCTTTCCGCCGACTTTGTATCCAGCCGCACAAGGTTTTCGTTGCCTGCAAGACCGCTTGCTTCAAAAATCTGTGCGTCGGTATATTTTGACTCCCCCTCAACGGTCATTTTTTCCGTATTGAACAGCACCGTCACCGACAAAATGGAGAAAGTCGCCACAATGACAATGCCAAGCATAACGTAATACAGGATTTTGTTGCCCGAACGTCTTTTTCTTTTTTTTGCTTTTTTCTGCGGCTGGGGCTTGCGCCTTGCAAGCTGTGTTGGGGGCACTTCGTGCAATGCCTCACGGGAATAGATTTCCTGCTGTCTTTGCTGCCTTGGGGTGGGCTTTCTGTCGGAGGGCGTACCCGTTTTATATTTCACTGTGTTGGTTTTTTTATCCACCTTAAGGGTTTTTACGTTAAGCTTTTTTCTTCTTTTCCTCGGTTTATTAAATTCGGGCACTTTTTCTCACCGCCTTTTAACATCTTTTTATATCCGCACCCACATTACGCAGTTTTTTTTCAAAATTCTCATAGCCACGGTCAATGTGGCTGATATTGCTTATTTTTGTAACTCCCTCGGCAAAAAGTCCCGCTGTAACAAGAGCCGCTCCCCCTCGCAAATCAGCCGCTTCAAGCTCTGCTCCCGAAAGTCGGTCAACTCCCTCTACCACCGCAACTCTGCCGTCTATATTTATTTTCGCCCCAAGCCTTGTAAGCTCGGCGGCGTGCTTGTATCTGTTCTCAAAAATGGTTTCAACGAAAATACTTGTTCCCTTTAAGGTAGTACAAAGCGCCATTACAAGAGGCTGTGCGTCGGTGGGAAAGCCGGGGTGAACGGAGGTTCTTACCGTTCCCGGAGATTTAAGCGCCTTTTTTGCATTTATGTAAACGCTGTCCTTGTTAAAGCTGTAAATGCTGCACCCTGTCTGTTCCAGCACCGATATAATCATGCTTAAATGGCTGCTGCACGCCTTTGTGAGAATGAGCTCTCCTCTTGTTATTGCGCCGCAGCAGAGATAGGTTGCGGCGGCAATCCTGTCGGGAATTATTGTATGCTCGCAGCAGTCAAGCCGCTCCACTCCCTCAATAATAACCGTGCTTTCTCCTGCACCCTTTATTTTTGCGCCGCATTTTGTGAGAAAATCCGCAAGGTCAACAATCTCGGGCTCTCTTGCCGCATTGTGTATTTCGGTTGTGCCCTTTGCAAGGACTGCCGCAAGCATTATGTTTTCCGTTGCACCAACAGAGGGCATTGCAAGAGCGATTACCGCCCCGTGAATACCCTTTGGCGCTGTGCAGTCAAGATAGCCGTGCTCCTCGTTGATGACTACGCCCATTTTTCTGAAAGCGTCAAGGTGAAAATCAATAGGCCTTGGACCAAGCTCGCAGCCGCCCGGAAAGGACAGCCTGCAACGTCCCGTTCTGCCCAAAATTGCCCCTAAAAAAACAATAGACGAGCGCATTTCACGCATTAACGCCGAGGGCACGTCGGTGTTTGAAATAACCGACGAGTTTACCGAAATGCTCCCCATTTCACGTCTGCACCTGCAGCCAAGGCAGCTCAGTATTCTGCAGGCTGCGTCACAGTCGGTAAGGGAGGGGCAGTTGTGGAGAGTGCTTTCGCCATTGCACAGCGACATTGCCGCAAGCAAAGGCAATGCGCTGTTTTTCGCACCCTGTACTTCGATTTCGCCCTCAAGCCTTTTACCGCCCTGAATTACAATTCGCTGTGCTTCCGCCATAAATAACACCCTTTCAAAGCATTTTACCTTGTATATTATGCTTCAGGGTGTTTTTTTGTCATTATGGGTTAACTTTGTTGTCAAGGAGAGTGAGAATTTCGCTTAAAATTCTGTCTGCCGCATTGGTTATTGCCATTTTCCTTGCGTTTTCGCTCATCATTTCAAGTCGGTCACGGTCGCTGTACAGACCGCTTACCAGCTCGATAAGCTTTGATTTGTCAAGATTTTTATCCTCAATGAGAATAGCCGCATGACCGTTCTGCATTGTAAGAGCGTTGTAGTACTGGTGATTTTCCGCCGCCTGTGGAAAGGGGATAAGAATACTTGCTCTGCCTATTGCCATAAGCTCCGTAAGGGTCATTGCCCCCGCCCTTGAAATTACAAGGTCAGCGGCGCACATACAGGTATACATATTGTCAATATATTCACGGAGATGAACACGCTTCGGGTCGGGCTCAAGTCCGCTTTCCCGCATAAGCCCGTCGAACATATCCTTGCCGTTGCCGCCGTAAGCGTGAATGTGGTTGATGTCACCCTTTTTCTGCTCCCATTTGAGCAGCTCAACCACCGCCTCGGTTATTTTGTTTGCCCCAAGACTGCCGCCGAAAGACAGAATGGTCATTCCCTCGGGAAGTCCCAGTCTTTTTCTTGCCGCCTCCCGCTCCTCAATGGGAATATTGTTGCGGAGGGGATTTCCCGTTACGACGCACCTTTTCGGGTCGTGAAGATGCTTTATTGCGTCCTCTGTTGCAACGAAAACCTTGTCCACCGTCTTTGAAAGCAGCTTTGTGGTAACACCCGGGAGAGAGTTGCTTTCGTGGGTTGCCGTCTTTATTCCAAGCTTTGCCGCCGACAGCAGGACGGGCGCAGAAACATAGCCCCCCGTGCCTATTACAATATCGGGCTTAAAGCCTTTTATCAGCTTTTTTGCCTGTGACTGTGCGGTAACGTAATAGTAAGCCGCCTTTGCATTTCTGCCTAAATTGCGGAGGGAAAGCTTTCGCTGAAGTCCCGCCATTTTAATTCCGCTGAACTCATAGCCTGCCTTTTTAACAAGCCGTGCTTCCATTCCGTCTGGCGTTCCCACAAACATTATTTTGCTTTCGGGGAAAACGCTTTTTATTTTATCGGCAATGGCAAGTGCAGGATTGATATGCCCTGCCGTGCCTCCTGCCGCAAGCAATACTCTCATTCAAGGGCCGCCTTTCGTGATACTTCAAGTACAATTCCCATTTCCGCCAGCTGAATAAGCAATGCCGTGCCGCCGTAGCTGAAAAAGGGCAGCGAAATACCTGTGTTCGGCATTGCGTTGGTTACAACCGCAATATTCATCAGCGCCTGTATTCCAATCTGCGTGCCTATTCCTATACAAAGCATCATTCCTGCCTTGTCCTTTGCTCTTGAAGCTATGTAGTAGCATCTGAAAACAAGAATAAGGAACAGCAGTACCACTAACATTGCGCCTACAAAGCCAAGCTCCTCGCAGATAATGGAGAAAACGAAGTCGTTTTGTGATTCGGGCAGGTAGGAATATTTCTGACGGGAATTGCCCAGTCCCAGTCCGAAAAGCCCACCCGAGCCAACGGAAATAATGGACTGATAGGTCTGGAAGGTAACGCCCGTAACGTCTGATTCGGGACTTAAAAAGCTCTGAATTCTGTCCCCCATATAATCATAGCCCACAGCCTTCATGACAAGGATTACGAGCACTCCCGCCGTTCCTACAAGGAGCAGGAAAACCACCATGTGCTTTGTACGGCAGCCTGCGACGAAAATCATTATTATGCCGATTACACCGATAATAATAGCGCAGGAAAGGTGAGGCTGAATTACAACGGCGCCCGCCGAAATCAATAGCGCTCCTGCATAAATGGAGAATACGTATTTATCCTTTACCCGCTCGCCGAATTTTTGCGTAAGGTAGGCGATTACGATAATAAAAGCCAGCTTTGTTATTTCCGAGGGCTGAAACTCAATGCCGAAAATGGAAATCCAGCGCTTTGCGCCGCCGTGCTTGACGCCGATAAATTTTGTTGCAACTGTAAGTATTGTGGAGCAGACAAAAATTACTCTGACAATCTGTTTCTGCAAATACCATTCGTAATTGATATGGGAAACCAAAAACATCAGAATCAGACCGCCGCAGGCAAAGCCCGCCTGACGTCTTACATAATAAAAGCTGTCCTGTCTTTCCGTCCACGCAACTGCATAGCTTGCGGAAAACATCATTACAATGCCGAATACAAGCAGAATAAGAATTATGGTGAAAAGAGGATAGTCAAATCTGCCGCTGAAATCCAAGCGCGGTATCTTTTGCTTCTTGCCTGTACCGCTGTGATTTTCAGCCCTTTGCCCGGCAATTCTTATATTGTTTTTGCCTGTGCTGCCTTTTCTGTTTGCAGCAGTACGTTCAGCCATTTGCAGCCCTCCTAAGTTGATTAAATGCCGAATACCAGCAGAACGCCGATTATTCCGCAGCCAAGGGAAATCAGCGAGAATACAGTGTCGATTTTCTTTTCGCTCCAGCCTCTCATTTCAAAGCTGTGATGAATAGGGGTCATTTTGAACAGGCGCTTGCCATGGGTTATTTTGAAGTAGGTCATCTGAATAAGCACCGAAAGGGCTTCCCAGATATACACGGCAGCGCAGATAATCATTATTATTTCAACATCTGCCCCTACGCCAAGAGCGCACACAATGCCGCCAAGGAACAATGAGCCCGTATCCCCCATAAACACCTTTGCGGGGTGAGCGTTCCATATAAGAAAGCCCACAAGTGCACCGCAGGCGGCAATACCCAGCGCCTGAAGCCCTGTAAACTGAAGCAATGCACAGATAACCACCATTGCGGCGCAGTAGTTGAAGGTCACGCTTGAACAAAGTCCGTCAATTCCGTCCGTAAGATTTACGGCGTTTACAAGGTACAGCATACCAAGTCCCACAAGGAGATAGTAGAAAATCCATAAATCCACCTGCCCGATAAAGGGTATGCTGATTATTGTCCGTGTGTCGCCCATAATGAACTTTACGGTGAAATAAGCTGCAATAATAAGTATTTGCAGAATTATCTTCTGATTGGGCGTAAGTCCCTCGTTCTGCTTTTTCTTTATCTTGATAAGGTCGTCAAGAAAGCCTACCAGTCCGAAGCAGACCGCCATTATCATTCCCGAAACGGCGGTGTAAAGATTGATTCTTTCCGCTCCCTCAACCTTAAGCTGACCCGTCCTGTAAAGGAGAACAAGCCCCACCGTAAAGGCAAGGACAGTGCCTATTATAAACATAATTCCGCCCATTGTGGGAGTGCCCTGCTTATCCTTTTTGTGCCATGCAGGCCCTATGTCAAGAATTGTCTGTCCGAATTTCAGCTTTTTCAGCTCGGGAATTATTAAAAATCCAAGGGCAAAGGTTGAAATAAAGCCCACAAGCGCCGTTACCGTTATTGACCAAACGTCCAAAACTATCCCTCTCTTACTTCTTCATAATTTCTGCAACTATCTTATGCTCATCAAAGTCCATATAATTGTCGCCGATTACCTGATAGGTTTCGTGACCCTTTCCGCAAAGCGCCACAATGTCCCCTTTTTTCGCCTCGCTGAGAGCAAATTTTATTGCGTCAAGGCGATCGACGTAAATGCTGTAGGGTATATCGTAGGGAAGTATTCCCTCCATAACCTGATCGATTATTTTAACAGGGTCCTCAAACCGTGGGTTATCCGAGGTAACAACCGCATAATCCGCAAGCTGTGCCACCGTTTCGCCCATTGCCTTGCGCTTTGTGTCGTCACGCTCCCCTGCCGCTCCGAAAAGGCATATTATCCTGTGGGTGGCAAAGGATTTTATGGTGGTGAGGATTTTCCGCAATGCGTCCTCTGTGTGAGCGTAGTCGCATATAACGGTGAAATCTCCATCGTAGATTACCTCGCTTCTGCCCTTTACCCCTGTGCATTTCTGCACTGCTTCAACGCAGCTGTTTATGTCAAAGCCAAGCTTTTCGCAGACAGCCACCGCCGCCACCGAATTAGCCACGTTGAATCTGCCCGGCATTTTAAAATCAATCTGAAAGGATTTTTCGTCAGCCCTCGAGGAAAGCCAATAGGAAATACCCGAATTTCTGCTTTGAATACCTGTGCTGAAATAATCCCCTTTTTCCTCGGTACTATAAGTGTAAACAGGGATTTCAAGCTCAGCCGCAAGTCTTTTTCCGTACTCGCCGTCAATATTTACAACAGCGCATTTGCTCATATCGAAAAGCATTTTTTTCGCCTGATAATAGTTTTCCATTGTGCCGTGATAGTCGAGGTGGTCTTGGGTAAGGTTGGTGAACACCGCACATTCAAACTGCTCCGAGCAGATTCGGTACTGTGCAAGCGCCTGGGAGGACGCCTCCATAATGCAATATTCAGCACCGTTTTCCGCCATTTCCGCAAAATAGCGGTACAAATCCATCTGCCTTGGGGTGGTTAAATGAGCCTCATAGACTTTTCC
>JBJERI010000196.1:0-37815 GCA_051882195.1 Ruminiclostridium sp.
CAATATTCAATATTCATTAAGATAAACCCTGTTTTCAGGGTTTATCGACGGACTGGAGCATCTATCTTCAGATAGGTGCTTTTCTTATTCCAAATTCAGGGAGAAAATACAAATGAAAATAATTCGGTCCTCCATTATCCTTTTCTAAGACCTCCGCAAATACATAAAATAAGGCTTTGCTTTATGCTGAGGAATCAAGCATATAAGACGGGACGAGCCTAATAGCATGCTATTATATTAAGGAGAAAATAAGACGCTGAAAGTGATTAAGTATATTAATAAAAAACAATAGTTGTATATAACAATACTTCTTACGCCAAAACTCCGTTTACAAAGTCAAGCAACTGCACGAAACTGCCGCTGGGATATATGGAAATGTCCTTATTTCCTTTGTTTATAAGGCAGTCGTTGAGCAGGAAAACGCTCATTCCGGCCCTTTGCGCAGCTTCCATATCCTCGGTAACATCATTTCCTACCATAAGGCAATGTTCTGCGTTTACACTGAGCCGCCTTGCAATTTCTATGTAATATTCGGGATTCGGCTTGCAAAATCCGATATTCTCATAAGCCGTGTACAGCTCAAAATCGACAGGCTCAAAACCCGCCCATTTTATTCTGCTTTCTGTTGCTAACGAGGGAAAAACAGGGTTTGTCGCAAGAGCCGCACGAAATCCCATTTCCTTTATTGTGTGAACTGCTATCGAGGCTTGCGGATTAAAGCCGCAGCGCGATTTTGCATTATTAAACTCGTTTTTGTAAAATTCATCAAACAGCGGCTTGTCGGCATATACTTTTTCTCCGAATACTTCTGCGAATTTCATCCAGAAAACCTGCTCGTTGGTTTTTGTCCCATCGTTTTTCACCATAGCGGCAGTCCCCGCCCAAATTCCGTCAATCAGCTTCTGCGGTTCGTAGCCAAAAGGTGCCAGCTTTTTCGCAATCAGCTTGAAATAGCCTTTTGTGAACTCGTCGTTGTCCATCGGAAGCAAGGTTCCGTCCAAGTCGAATAAAACTGTTGTTATTTTCATTTTTTCTCCTTATTAAAAAATTTTTGTTAATATCCGCCAGTTGGAGTTGTTCAGTATTTCGGCGTTATCCCCGAAAAAGACCCTCCCTGCTTCTTCGTCGCCTTTCAGCCAATACATAAACCACGCAGTCATATATCCGTCAGCTTGCGCCAGCATATCTCCGTGGTCAGCGTTTATGCGCCTTGCCATAATCTTTTCCGAATTGTCCGATATTGCCGCAAAGTTTTCCTGCATCAAAAACTACCTATGAAACCTCGTATGCTCTGGTGCTTGTGTATTTCTGTTCAAGGGGCATATCGGAAACCGTATTCTCATAATAATTCTGCTTCACCGCCGGCTGCTTTGAAGCCCAATGCAAAAGCAGTACAAACGCCGCAATAATTATTACTATTGCGCCGAGTACAATCAATAGAATTTTCATAACCTTTTTCATTTTCTCATCCAAAATCCGTCTTGACATTTTTTCTGATGATATAATACCTGTTGTGATAATACAAGTGTATCAGCGAATCATTGAAAAGTCAAGGGGTTTCCGAAAATGAAACAAACTGCCAAAATTGTCTCACCGAACAGCCGAATGTTGTCGCATATACAACTGCGTATCTTTCCTACGGTCTGTACGGCTGGATCGAGGAATGGTTCAAGCGCGGCATGCAGGAAACTCCTAAAGAAATGGACGAGCTTTGGAAGCTGGCACAGTGAGTCCGAATGTCAAACCGTGTAAATACCAATAACAGCCACAAAGAAATTTGTAGGTAAGTTGGAATGAAAAACAGAAATTACGGATTAAGCGCAAAAGAAACGGAGCTTGTACAGTTTCTGATTGCAGATTGCGAAACAACAGGAGATATTCAGAAAATGGGTTGTACTGCTTCGTGACTGTGGCAATGAGCTGCGAGCCGGAGATCATGTATTCTGATCGGCTGGCGTAAAGCCGCCGCCAATTATCCGGATTACATTCCGTCCGGATAATTGACGATGTCCCTTAACAAAACGCAGTATTATTTGTATACTGTAAAAAAATGAGCAGCTGATTTTACTGCTCTCACATTTTATGATTTTTTATCACAGTTTTCGTTTTTACAAAGTTTTTCGCATTGCCAAGAAAACCGCTGCGCAAATCGGCAAACTTTTCCGAAAAGCTGTAACAAATCCCCTTCCCCTGCGTATAAACAATCAAACACCAAAACAAAACCGTCGGAGGATATTATGGCTAAGAAGAAAATCAAGTCCTATGAAGAATTTATAAAAGCAGCTGTGGAGCTTGCCCATAACGATGTATTTTCAAAAACAAAGGAAGAATGGGACCAGTTGGTGCAGGAACGCTATGACAACGGCGTAGACGCCGACGGTTACCGCATAAGAGATTTTGCCAACAATGAGCTGCTTGGCAAAACAGGCAACTCATCAGGAATCTTCAATCTTATGCGCCGTCTTGACGATATAATCGAATCGGAAAACGATCCCTCTATGAAAGCAAGAGCTATGGCGGTAAGACACGCAGCCTTCCCTTTGCTTGAAGAAATTGCGGAGAGCAGGATTATTGACAGTGTTGACAAGTTCTATGATGAAGTAATAGAAAAATACGATGTTCCCGATAAAGTACGGGCAGAATATCTGTCAAAAAGGCAAAATAGTATAAATGTTCTCAAGGGAGTTCCCGGAATAGGCGCAAGACTGAATTCTCCCCGCATTCGTCATTATGAAGAGTTGAATGCTGACGAAAAGCTGGGTGTTCTCTCGACCTTAATCCGCTCATTTTCGGACAGAAGAGCCTGCCTGGACAGACATGGCAATTTGCTGGAACTTACTGTTGCTATGGGCGATGTACTGAGAAGTGTAGGTGAAGCGGGACACGATATGGGAGCAACGCTCTTAAGGCTTAAGGACTACAACTTCACCCCAGTGGACGAAACCGAAAAGAAAGACTTTGAGGCGCTCAAATCCCTCTGCAAGAATAAGACTCTTGATGAACTGGATAGTATTGGGTCCTACGCTGAAAATTGCACATTGAAGAGCCTTTCCGAAATGAACATTACTCCCAAGCGCACTCACGCAAACCTTGTGCTTGAAAAGAACCCCATTGTTGACATAACCGCAAACAGCTTTATGGATAAGCAGAGCAAGGGCGAGCTTTCCCCTGCTGAAACAGAATGGGGCGAATCCAATATCGACAATATGCTCAGAAATCTCTATACAGATAACGAATTGAGAGCGTTAAAGCGTGCAGGCATTGACCCTGCTTCGGGCATTTACGTTGACGGAGAGCCTGTTGACTGGGACAGGAACGTCAGCACAAGAGATAATGCTAATCCTTCCTCACTTCAGCAGGACGCACTGAAAAAATGCGATATTATTGCAAAGGCACTGAATGGCGCAAAAATTGACGTATGCAGAATCGTTCCCGACGGAAAAGGCGGTTTCAGAAGCGGAGCCCCAATTCCCGTCAAGACAGATTTTTCAATGAAAACCGAAAAGCGTTCGTTCCTTACCTTCCTGAAAAATTTATTCCATATTGAACTGTCTTTAAAGGACAAAATCAAGACTGCAAACAAGGAAACAAGAAATTACAGCGATTACATTGCTCCAACAGACCCTGCTCTCGCTGAGAAAAGGGCTGAAGCGAGAAGAAAAGAAAAGGAAGCTAAGGTCAATACCGACAAGGAAGTTAAAGAAATTACAATTGACCAGCTTATTGACGAAGAAAAGGCTGTAAAAGAAGAAAAAGCCAAGGCAGAAACCAAGGCTTCAGACAAAGGCAGTATTATAGACATAGACGATATTTCAGACATAAGCGAGATGCCGGACATAGACGAGATTTTAAACAATGACGAAGCCTTGAACAAGGACGATATTTTAGACATAGACGATATTTTAGGCAAGGACAAAAGCGAACCCATTAACACTCTTCAGAAGAAAGAGCCCGAAAAGGCTCTTGATATGGGCGGAATGAGCAAGTAAATAAACAAAATCCCTCCTGCGTAAGCAAGAGGGATTTCAGACTGTCGATAAACCCTTAAACAGGGTTTATCTTAGTGAATAGTGAATAATGAATAGTGAATAATTGAGGTTTGCCCTTCGGGCAAGGATTTAAAAAGTAAGCTATAATCACATTTTCTGGAATAATCGGCGAAGCCGATACCACAATTATTCATTCTTCGTTATTCATTATTCAATATTCATTTCTTGTCGAAAAGACTTTTTCGACAAGCTAAAATCCCTCCTGAGTAAGCAAGAGGGATTTAATTTTGAAAATCACAGCTTCTTTTTGATGGTCAGCACGTTTCTGCCGTCCTTGTAGCTGTATTCAATATCGTCCATACTCTTTTTCACCATAAAAATGCCCAGTCCGCCAATGTCCCTTTCCTCTGCGCTGAGGGTAATGTCGGGGTCGGCTTTTTCAAGGGGATTGTAAGGCACGCCGCTGTCCTTGAAGGTGATTGAAACGGTGATAGGCTCGTCGCTGATTTCCACCTCGATTTCCGCCTTGCCTATTTCGGGGTTGTAGGCGTAGTTTGCAATGTTGACGAAAATTTCCTCAACGGCAACGTCAATCTGGGTCTGTATTCGCATATAACAATTCTCTTGTTCGAGGAAAGCGTCCACGAAATCAATTACTTTTTCCAGCTCTTCAAGCTTTGCGGGTACAATCAGCTTATTCATTTTCATTATTCCCTCCGAAATATCTCAGGTCAACCATTGTTATATCGTCAAACTGGGCTGCTCCGTCTGCGAATTTGTCAATATCCGCTCTTATTATGGGCAGCAGCTCCGACGGTGATGCGCCGCCGTTTCCGTTCATAATTTCAAGCAGTCTGTCCTCGCCGTAAAGCTCCTCGGCGTTGTTAATTGCCTCGGTAACTCCGTCGGTGTAGAGAAAAAGCTCGTCCCCTTTTTCAAGGACTGTTTCGTTTCCCCTGTACTTTATGCCCTCCATTCCTGCAAGGACAAAGCCGGGTCTGCTCTTGAAGTATTCGTACTTTCCGCCCTTTCGTCTGATTACGGGAGGATTGTGACCTGCGTTTACATACTTAAGCTCCCCTGTTGAAAGGGTAAGTATTCCCAGCCACGCCGTAACGAACATTCCCTCTTTATTTGCCTCGCAAAGCTGCTCATTTACTCCCGTGAATATTTCGGCAGGAGTTTCGCCGCTCTGTGCGTGGTTTTTGATAAGGGTCTTTGCAATTACCATAAACAATGCGGCAGGCACGCCCTTGCCCGAAACGTCCGCGATAACCACCGCAAGATGATCCTTATCCGTAAGGAAAAAGCCGTAGAAATCTCCGCCCACTTCCTTTGCAGGGTCCATAGCCGCAAAAATATCGAAATCCGACCTTTCGGGGAAAGCAGGGAATATTGTGGGCAGCATATCCGCCTGAATCTGGGAGGCAACGGAAAGCTCCGCTCCGATACGCTCCTTTTCGGCGGTTATTGCGGTAATATTGCTGATATAATCACGTATTTTATGCTCCATCTGCAAAATGCTGCCTGCAAGAGTCTCAATCTCGTCCCCTGTTTTAATAAGCCCCAGCTTTTCTGAAATACGGGCTTCGTTTTCCGCAAAATCGTCTGCTTCCTCGGTAATTGTCTTTACGGGCTCAAGCAGGAATTTCCTTACCGCAAAAAGGAAAACAAGCAGCACCACCGCAGTTATAAGCACCGAAAACAATGCCGAGTAGAAAATGTAATCCGTTCGTGCGGTCTGCAGGTTTACCATTGCGATTTCAACGCCTATAATGCCTACAACGTTGCCTGCCGAGTTTTGTATTGGAGCAATTGCGGAGGTATTGTAGCCGAAAGCGCTGTGGGAATAGAAATAGTTGTCGGCTCTGCCGCCTGTGTTGTAGATATATTCTGCGTCGGAGAGAAATTCGGCGTTCATTGGTCCCACATCACAGGGAATAAAAGGCTCGAAATCGTCGTTTGGGTTATCTGCGTCCATAAGATATGTAAGCTTTGGCTCAATGCCATTTTCCGTCCGCATATCCGCAATATAGATATAGTTTGCGTTCATATTGGAGCGCAGACTGCTTATAATGGTAAGCACACGCTGATAATCGGAGTCGGCGGTAATTCTCGCCGCCGTTTCCTTTTTCTCCTCGTCTGTTTTGCTCGCCTTTATTTCCTCAAACCAGCCCTCCACCTTATCGCCGTTCATATACTCAATGGCGGTATAGGCTATCTGATAGGCCTTGTCGTTGTACAGCTTTTCCATTACGGAGGTGTACATTTCGTAGCCTATAAAGCAGGTTACCGAGGTAATAAGCACGGCTAAAAAGGCAAAGCCAACAATAAGCTTTGCGGAAAGTCGTCCTTTTTTGTTTTTCTTCATTGAATCACTCCCGGTGTATAAAATAAAGTTCCCCGTCGCATTTGCACCTGCCGCCGCACAGGGGGCAGTAAAGTTTTTCGTTTTTGTACCACGGACGGCTTATTCTTCCCGCTGAGAGAAAGCCTGCGGCGGTAAGTATATTTTCCGCAGGAATTTCTCTGCCCTTTACCCATGCAAGCACAAAGATTTTGTCTACTCCGCATTCATTGTGGAGAAATGCCGAAAAATATTTTAGCAGCTTTAAGGAAAGCCCCGTTTTCCTGTAAGGAGGAGCAACGGCAATTGAGCGGCATACGCCTACCCTTTCCTTTTCGCCGCAGAAATCGGTTATTTTTTCCGTTACGTCCGAAAAGGCATTTTCTGCGGTATCGGCATAGCAGTAAAATATTGCGGCAATTTCCTCTTTATCGTATATAACGTAAAAAAAGTGATTTTCCTTTTTGGAAATTTCCTCAAGCATTTCCCTGCTGTAAAGCCCCTCCCCAAGATATTTTCCGCAAAAGCTGTTCACCCTGTCAATATCACATTCCCTAAGAGGCTTTGCCGCAAGTCCGTTAAAACTAAGTTCCATTGCATATCCTCAAATAATTATCATCAGGCTGTTTGCTCCAAGCACGCACTGATATTCCACCGATTTTGCCATTGCCGCTATCATTTTCACACCCATTCCCTCGTCGCAATCCTCCGCCGCAAGGGTCATTGGGTTGAACTGTCTGCCAAGGCAACGTATTCTAATGCCCGTGGTTGTTTCACTGCTGAAGGCTCTTAAATCAAAGGTCTGTTCCTGTGAGCCGTCAAAGCATTTTTCGGTCATAACCGTGAGAATTTCCTCAATGGCAAGGCTGATTTTCATTGTCTGTGCAGGGGACATATGGTTTTCGCCGCAGAAATCGCTGATTTTTTCACTGGCAGAGCAAATGTCCTCACTGCCTGAGGAAACGGAAAAGTCAAGAACCTGTTCCCCGTCCTTTCCGCTCTTTTCGTTAAGCAGGAAGAAAGTCCTTGACTTATTGCGGAAATGGGTGATTCCAAGCATAACAAGCAGCAATATAAAGGTCAGTCCCTCCGTAAGCGGCAGGAAAAGCCATACATATCCCCCAAAATTTATAAGCAGAGAAGCGGTTATTACGGTAAAGCCGAAAATCCTTGATATTGTCGCCGTGTTTGCAATGCCAACGTGTCCCGAATTGCTGTAATAGCCTGCCATAATGTTATTGATACAGCCAATGACAAGTCCACAGGCAAGGCATATCACAGCCCCCGAAACAGGATAGTCAACGCCAAACATTCTGCCGATAGGGTCTGCAAAAACAGAAATCACCGTACCGAAAAGCAAGGTGCTTATCATTGCCGCTTTAAGCTCGTTTCTGATGATTATTTTAAGCCCCGCCTTGTTTTTTTCAGCGCTGTAAACGCCGATAAGCGGAGCGGCGGTCTGTGGTATTCCGTTTACGGCAAAAAGAGCAAATTCGCTTAGATTATTCACTACCGAAAATACCGAAACCATAATATTCCCGCCGAAAGAAAGCAGAGCGGAGTTGAGAAACAGCACTCTCATTGCCGCCATAAGATTATCCATAGCCGACGGGCTGCCGCATTTTATAACGGACAGGATAAGCCTTATATTCTCAAATTCCCTTTTGAAACGGAAATTATCCGACCCTGCAAGAAAAACAAAGCCCATAACACAGGCAAAAGCGGAGGCAAGCACGCTTGCAAGCGCAGCCCCGAAAATACCCATTTCAAAAACGAAAATGAACAGCAAATCAAGAGCTATGTTGGTTACGGTCATAAAAATAGCGGTAATGGAGGACTGCCTGCTTCTGCCGTCAAGACGGAGATAGTATACAGGCACATAGAGCATTATTTTCGCCCCCGACCCAAGGAGGGTAACAAATGAATATGTATGCACAAGGGGATAAAGGCTGCTGCCTCCTGCAAGCAAGGCTGCTATGGGAACGGACAATAATCCCCCGATTATGGTTATAATCAGGGAAGCCGCAGCAGCGTAAAGCACAACGGAATTATAGATACGCACCGCCTTTTTCATATCCCCTTTTCCGATTGCGTGAGAGGAGCAAACACAGCCTCCCGACACAAAAAGAGAGCCTATTGTGCAGAGGATAAGGTAAACGGGCATACTTATGCTTACTGCCGCAAGTCCGTCTGCGCCTAACCTCTGACCTACGATAATACCATCGGTAAAGGTATTTATAGTGCCGCCCAGGGTGGCAACCATTGTGGGGAAAAGGTATCTGCCGAAGGTCTTTTTGAGAAACCTGTCGTTCTGACCAAGGCTATACTCTTTTACGGCAGTACTCATTCAATTGTGAGAATATCCGCAAAGCCCGTTATTTCAAAAACCTCCATTACGGTAGGCTTAACGTTGGTGATTACCATACTGCCCTGCTTGTTCATCTGCTTCTGTGCGGCAAGAATTACACGAAGTCCTGCGGAAGAAACATAGTCCAGCTTTGTAAAGTCAAGGACAAGCTTTCTTGTTCCCTCTATGGACTGCTTAAGCTCCGCTTCAAGCTGTGGGGCGGTATTTGTGTCCAGTCTGCCCACGATTGCTAAGGTAACCTTGTCGTTTTCTGCGTTTTTGATAATGTTCATGGTGTTTTCTCCTTTGATGAATTTATGGTCACCTCTAAAAACCACCGGCTAACGCCTTAGCACCTCATCTGCTTGCATATTTTCCGCCATATTGCACAAATTTCGCTTGACGGGCGCCAGCCCGCCTGCGCTCAATTTGTACAATCTGACTAAAAATCTGACTGCGCATCTGAGGCACTATGGTTTTTAGAGGTGACCTTATATCAATATCCTGTTTTCAGCTTTTGTTCTAAAAACTACCTAAGATATATTATACACATAACACCTTGCAAATGCAAGGTCTGTATCCAAACCTGCCGTGGGATAAATATCAACATCTATGGGGTCTTTTGATGTATCTGCCACAACTTCACCCGAGGAAAGGACAATCGCAGGATAAGTGGTTATTTTCTGATAAATCAGGTCGTCAAAGCCTACCGCAATTATCTGATTATGGTCGTACTCGAACAAAGCGTAATAGCAGCCGTTTCTTATTTTGCCTTCTATGCCGTACAGCCCGTCAATAGCCGCAGCGTATATATGTTCGTCGTCCAGTATAAGTATCTGATGCTTGCTGATTGTAGAGTAGAGATAAGCAGGGATTGTGCAGACGTAATTCATTTCTGCTTCGGTAAGCATTCCCGATGAATCAATGGTATATCCTATCTTATAAATAAGGGTTTCATTTTCACGGAACATGGCGATATATTTATCTCCGTTCAGACCGGTATATGCGCCTACACCAATATCCTTGTCAGGTTCGCCGCCGATTCCCAGAATCCTGTTCTTGTATGCCAGAGCGTACACTCGTGAATTGTCAGATGTGCTCATTGTGTAAATCAGAATTTCCTCCTTGGGGAAGGAGCAGGCATTGAGAGTCTGACCGCTTGGCAAGCAGGAATAAGAACCGCTTAATGTGCCGTCTGCGGAATTGATTGCGCCCGCCATTTCTTCCTCCAGGGTTTTGTCGGTACGGAAATCCAGCTGATACAGGGCATAAGTGTCTTCAGTAATAACATCTCCCACTTCGCCCACTATATTTCCATCGTCATCAATGTCAATATCCATAGCGTCCCATGCGCTGTCATCAGCGTAGAAAACCGCAGAGTAAAGTACCATGTCGTTGCTCAGCGTTATAAGGTCTGTACAGGTTCTATGCTGTTCGGACGTGAAACCGTAGCTATTTGACAGACCACTGTATATTGTCCACATTGAATGAGGGTGCTGGGTAACCTTTCCGCCTGTTCGATTGCCTGCGCTGTCCGTTTCGGAAGCGCTGTACTGATATTTATAGACAAACTCCTGAAACTTGAAATAGTACGTCTTATTCAGTCCCTCTGAATACTGAAACACTGACGCTTCATCGGTTACAAGAAACTCGTAATCGCCTTTTATCGGAATGTAGGTTTCTTGTACGGGATTGACGATTGCAACCTCGTCATAATATTCATAAGCGCCCAAAAATTCTTTGCCGGTGGTCTTCCCTGCATAATAGTAGATAAAATCTCCGCTTTCCTTAACATAGTCAAGAACCTTGTAATCCACAATATCGGATTGAATTAAATCACTGGTAGTAAATATGGGGGTCTGACTGCTCACAGTGCCCTCGGCAACTCCGGGATAACCTTCATCGCCGGGGTAAATCCGTTCCTCCACAGAAGTTGCGCCGTCCTCGGGGTCTTCCCATGAAATGGCAGAGGTGGTATTATTAAAATTGTTGTTCAGATCGGCACATTCCACAGCAACCTTTACTATCATTGAATCCTCACAGCCGCCCATAAGCACAATTATAGCGACAGTAAGCAATACGGCGGCAATTTTTTTCATAGCTTTCTCCTTTCGGTTACTTTACTCTGAGAGGGTGGGTCTTGTGATAGATGAAATAGCCAACGATTATGGCAAGCACTGCGGCGCAGCTGATAATTAATCCCATTGGTGCAATGCCCGATTTTGCCTCGATAATGACCCGTCTTGTAACGGAATTTCCCGCATTGTCCGTAGCGGTAACTCTGTAAATTCCCGAAGCGGAAAGGGTGTTGTCATACATATCGTAAACAAAGCCGTCCTTGAGAATTTCGTACTTGTAATCCCCGTCTGCGGTTATTTTGACAGGCTCTCCGAAGGTAATATTCTGTGTGCCGTTAAAATAAAGCTTTGGAGCTTTGGTGTCCCTTGTAAAGGACATTGTCCTTGTGATTTCCCCGCTTGAATAGGTTATTGTATATTCTCCGTCACGGTCAAGGACAAGGGTTTCCCCTTTTGGTATCTCCTCTCCGTCAAGGCTTGCTGAGGTTATTTCAAAGCCCTTTGGCGCAGTAAAAAGCTCCGCCTTTGAGGAGGGCTTCTGCATTATAATAAAGGAAAGGCGGCAAATTCTGCCGCTGGTTACGTCGGAAAAGGTAATATTGTATGTTCCGTCCTCGGCAAAATATAACTTGCCGCTCATTGTTTCAGCGGAGCCGTTTCGGATTACGGCGCAGATATAATCGCTGTCGGCGGTTATTTCGGCAGGAAAAGTGATTGTTTCTCCGTCAAGGACGTTTGAAGTAATGCCGTCAGCCAAAAAAAGCCCGTCTGTGATTTTTCCTTCAAAGCGTGAATCGGTAACGGTAACGCCCGACTGTATGGCAAAGTTAAACTGCTTTGTTTCACTGTCGGAAACGGCGTAAACGCTGTAATTTCCGCTTTCGGTAAGCATATCGCCATTAGTAAAGCCAACGTCCTCGCCGTTTAAAAGTACAACCGCCTCAACGTTTTCGCTCCAGCTGAGCCACATATATGGCACTGCATTTTGCGTCGAAAGAGGAGCGGTAGCAAACAGCTTTTCCCCGTTTTCAAACTCATATCGGTACAGCTGGGTTTCGCTGTCGTAAAAAAAGCCGCTGCTCTCCAGTGTTTCATACGTTTCGTTTTCGTAAAGATCGGATATTTCAACATCTGTTGTTGCGGCAGTATTCTCCGTTCCGTTTTCATAAAGGTCGGAAATTTCAATTCCCGTTGTTGCGGCTGTGTTATCCGTTCCGTTCTCGTAAAGGTCGGAAATCTCAATTCCCGTTGTGACTGCACTTTCCTCTGTTCCGTTTTCATAAAGGTCGGAAATTTCAACCTCCGTTGTTTCGGCGGAAGCGCTTAATGTAAGGGCAAGGCTTACGGCAAATGCCGCTAAAACCGCAAATGGCTTACATCTCATGCTGAAGCTCCTTCTGCATTGTCTTCTGCGGCGGCTTGTAGAGCATCTCTGTTTTTTTGCCGAAAACCTCCTCGTTAAGCTGTTCAAAGGTTATTTCCTCGCAGAGATAGCCGTTGCTCATTTCGGGAGTCTTCGTCTGAATTTCCTGCTCGCCTTCGCCGTTTTGATAAGCGGCACGCTGTTTTCTTAAACCCTCCAGCTCTTTTTCCCAGAAGGCTCTGTTTTTTGGACTGTCAAAATATGCCATTATTTTGTCCTCGCACAATGTTAATTTAGCTTGTATATTGCCTCGTCAAGCAAGGCTTTAAGGCTGTTTCTGCCTTTTTTCACAGCGAAAACATAAGTCTGCGCCTCTGCGTCATACAGCACATTTGCCTTGTATTCGCCGCTTTGGCTGATTTCCGCCGCCGTTTTCGCAGTGCAGAAATAAGCGTTTATCTGTCCGCTTGTCAGTGCATTTACAGCCTCGTTTTTGCTCATAAGGGGATATTCTCCGGTTTCCTCGTTTGCAAGCTCCGAAAAATCCGCTGAAACTGCGGTAAGGGCGGAATCAAAATCGGTTTTGTTGTACTTGTAGCTGTTTCCGCTGTAAACAGCGCACATATTCACCGTCATATAGGGCACGGTAACAAGATAGTCCGAGCCTATCTGATTGGTGCGCTGTACGGTGGGCACTGCGAAATCCGCTCCCCCTGTCTGGAGCAGCTCCATTATCTCGTAATCCGTGCCACATTCCACAACAGTATAGGGAAGCCCTGTCTTTTCTGCCGTTCGCTTTGCGTATTCAACGCTTTGGGAGTAGGTTTCCCCGCTGCTTTCCGACAGCACTGCAATTTTAAGCTGTGTAGGCACAATGTCCTCCGCCGAGCAGGCGGAAAAGCACATAACAGCGCAAAAAAGCGCCGCTGCTGCAATAAGTCTTTTCATTCCTTGAACAGCCTTTCCACATCGCCGTTTGCCACAATATCCACGCAGGTGCGGTTTGTAGGAGAGGTAACAACAAAGGCTCTGCCTCGTGGGTTGCTGACAATCTGCTCCTGTTCGCTTTCGTTGATTGCGCCTGCTTTTTCGTAAAGGCGGCAAAGGTCGTGCATATCGTTTGGTGCAAGAGGGAAAATAAAGGAATACTGGCAGGCGTTGATGATAGCCGTTGATTTTCTGGCAATTTCCTCTGTGCCTACAAAGTCCTTTACGTTCTGGGTAATGATGATCTGCATACCGTTGTACTTACGGATACGCTTTGCAAGCTGGAACATAAAGTCAAGTGCAATGGGGTACTTTTCGTCAATGAAAACGTGCGCCTCGTCTATAACGATAACGATTTTTCTTTCTGCATGGTGCTTTATGTTGTAGTCCCTGTTCTTGATAATCTCGTTGTCAAGCCATTTCAGTACAAGGAGCATCTGTGCGTTGGCAATAACGTTGTTCTTGTTGGCAAGGAGGGACTGGAAGTTGAACACAATGAAGTTTTCCTTTGTGTCGATTGAAGCAGCGTGATTCCACAGATGAGAGTTTCTGCCGCCATTGGCAAACTTTGAAATATAGTTCAGCAGAATACGGAGATTTTTCTTAAGGTATTCGCTATTAGTCATCTGGAAGTCGATAAGTATTTTATCGTATAAATCATCGAAAATGGGATAATCCTCGGCGGTAAGCTGCGAAAGGTCGGTGTCTGCGTCAATGCCCTTTTCGGAGTAAAGCCGCACGAAAATGTTGTTCAGATATTCCATTGCGTCGTTGTCAACGTTGGGGAGAATCTGCCTGAAAAATTCCTCAAGGAACTGTAAGTGAGCGTTGAAGCTGTTGGAGTTTTCTCCGTCCTCCTCGTCGGCGGCGCTGGTGATAATGTGGAACGGGTTCAGATTTCCCTCTGTTGCCTTGCCCACGTCGATTACCTTGCCCTTAAGCTTTCGTGCAAGTGCGCCGTATTCGTTTTCGGGGTCAAGAATAAACACCTTGCTGTTGTCGGCGGCTAAGTTGGAAAGTATTGTTTTTGTGGCGTAGGATTTACCCGAGCCGGATTTACCGATAACCGCCATATTAGAGTTAACTCGCTCGCTGTCACGCTTGAAGAAGTTGACGAAAATAGGAGTGCCGTTGCTTGTGCCGAAGCTTACGCCGCCCTCGTCAAGGAGGTCGGGGTAAACAAAGGGGAATACCGCCGCAATTGACGAGGAGTGAATACCTCTGCTCTTTGAGGTAAAGCAGTCGTAGGCGGAAATATGGGAGCTTGCATAGGTTTCAAAGGTCTGCATAAACAGGTCTTGAGTCTTGAAGCTGTTTTCCGCAAGAGTGCGCTTTATTCTCTTTTTAAGGGAGGTGTACTGCGCCGAGGAGGTAACCTTTTTGCCCTCGCTCATATCCTTGTAGCGCTGAGTAAGCTCGTAGTCGTAAATTGTAACGTAGGTGTTGGTGTCGAAAAGGGTTTCGTTTTCGCTCTGGAGCAGTGCAAGCAGCTCGGCAAGGCTGTCGATATGCTCGCCTAATTCCATAAGCTTTGAGGTCTTTCCCGTTTCGCCGCTCTGCCCTCTAAGCTCGTCAATGGCACGGTCGATTCTGCGTATTGACTGGTAGCGGTCAACGGGCTTGAACTTCATTACAACCCTTGTATTGGGCATATTGAAAAGCCGATAGCCCCAGGCGTTTGTTACAAACTGGGGATAGTCGGATATTTTCAGAGTATGGGTAATAAGCCCGTCGTACTTCACCATTCTTGAAGTGAACTCAACCTTTTTGGGCAAGATCCAGTCCATATATTGATCGGGGGAAAGAGCCTCAATTTCACGCTCGTCAAACACCTGAGTGTACTGGTATTTGAGGAAAACCGCCAGCTCCTTCTGATTGAGCCTGCGAACGTCAAGTCCCCCTGCGGTAAGCTGTGCAACGGCGCTTCTCACCTGCTCTTCGAGAATCTGCTTTTTCTTTTCAAAGAAAACAAGGTAATGGAAGGAGCGGTAAACCTTATCAACATTGTTGATTTTCTCAATATCCGCAATTCTGTCATGGATAATACCGATACGGACCGTAAGCTCCTCCTCGTCGATAAGTCCACGGATAAAGGCCTGCTTAAGCTCCTCCATTTTCTTCTTTTCACACTCGATAAAGCTGTCATAGACAATGGGTCGATCGATTTTTACAAGCGCTCCCGTCTGGTCGGAGGAAATTGTTCTGATAACAGCGCCAAGGACGCGCTCTATCATAGTGTTCTGTCGGCTTTCGGAAAGAAATCTGAACTCGATTGAGGGAATTTCGATAACTGCGCCGTAATAAGTACCGTAGCTGATTAAATCCCCGTCAAAGCCCTCGAAAGGAGTAATGTCCTTTACGCCTACCGATTTTTTGCCTTTGCTGTCGGTAATTACCGAGGGCTGAGCCAGATGTCTTATGCCGTGAAACAGAAGCATATACACCTTTTCGTCGTCAAGGGGCATAATAAGCACCACAAAAATAACCGCGTCAAGCAGCGCAAGCCAACCGTTGTAGGGAATATTTGAGGTAATAAGCGCAACGGCAATAAGAGCGCCGAAAAGTCCGATTGCCACATCGACAATGGAAACGCCCTTGAAAAGCTCGGTCATGACTTTGGTTTTTTTCGGTATGATTCGCATGGGACATTGTCCTTTCCTGATTGTTATACTATTTCCTAATCAACCTATAGACCTCGTCTATAGGTTGATTCCCACCGCAAAGCGGTGGAAGCGGCAAAGCCGCAGGAATACTGTTCAAGGCTAATTTTGTCAAAACCGTAGGTTTTGACTTGCCGCCTTTCGGGCGGCTCTCCTTATAGACTTTGTCTATAAGGAGATTAGAAATTGGCATTAATTGTCTTTGAACTGTGAATTACCGTCTCTCCTGCTGTTACGACGTGAAGTCGGCTTTGGCGGAGGCGGCGGAGCGGAATTATTTCCGCTTGATGAGCCTGTGCTGCCGCTTGTGTAGGTATTGCTCTGCGCTCTTGCATTTGAGCTGTAATTGCTTGTGGGTGGCGGCGTTGGGGTGCTTGCTGTTGTATTGCCGCTTGTGTAGGTATTGCTCTGTTGTCTTGCATTTGAGCTGTAATTACTTGTGGGTGGGGGCGTTGGAGTGCTTGTTTTTGCAAAGCTTCTGTTTGCAGCAGTATAGCCGCCCTTTCCGCCGCTTTGAGCTTCAGAATTGAACGCCGAAGAGCTGTTCATCTTGTTCCTTGCGTTGGAAGACCCGTTGTAATTTCTGTTTCTGCTTATTTTATTTCGCGGAATATTTCCGGTAGTTGTTATTTTACGAGGAATTCCGCCGCCGGTCGCTCTCATCTTGGAATAATCACGGGTTGCGTCTGCTGTTACATTCGCCGCGCCGCTTACATTTGATGAAACGCCGCCAATGCCCACCTTCTGATTATCCGTCGTAAAAGCGGAGGACGCATTTGCTCTGTCAGCCCGTGAAGCGCTTGCTACGGGAATTACTTCTGCACCCGATGTATTATTACTGCCGCTTGTGCTTTGTGTAAAGCCGCCGGAGCTGCTGCTCTGAGCTTCCGAGGTAAATGCGGAGGAATCATCTTCCTTGTCCGAATGCGGATAGGTTATCTGAAGTGGAGGAGGGCTGCTGAAATTTTCTGCGCCCGTAAAGCCCATTTCATTTACCATTTCAGCCGCCGCCGAGCCTTTTTCTGTTTCCCCTCTTGACCTTGTATAAAGCTGCGAGCCGTCGAAAATTCTTACGGATTCAAGGGTCTTGCCGTCTGCGCTTGGGGTAAGATGAACGCCCTTTGCTCTTGTTCTGCGGAGGGTGTTAAAGGAATCCGCCATTTTCTTTGTGCCAAGACCCTGCTTGCCATCAAGCTGTGCGCCCATTCGCTTGTAGTAATTAGCCATAAAGTCGCTGCCCTTGCTCTTTTCGGCGCAGAACTTCTTTGCCTGGTCAACAGTCATCATTCGAGGTATCATCGCCATATTCTTCGGCACCTCAAAATTGAAGCCTGCAGCATTCATAAGGCCAACTTTGGCTTTTCCGTTTTTGCTCTTGTAATAGAAGCCGTTTTCCTTTGTATGTTCCATCATATTTATGAGAGGAGCAAAATTCTTGTTCAGGGCACGCATTTTGTTGTACTCAGCCGCTTTCCTATCCTTAGGAACAAAGTCCGGTACAAAGGTAAAGCCCTCGGGGATATTGGCTTGTTTGTCTGTTGTACCGAAAGAAGCCATACCCTCGGACAAATCGAACATATTAAGGTTATCCTGTGCATTGTCGGAGAAGGTGCTTGTGCAGTACTGCGTGAAATCGCCGCCCGAATCGGGTTTCGCACCTTTATCAAAGGCGTTGCTCTTGTCATGGGCACTACCCTTATCGTGAGCATTGCCCTTTTCGTGAGCGCCGCCCTTATCGTTGGGCGATTCATTTGCAGCAAAGGCATTGCTGCCTGTTTTTTCCTTGTCCGTTTCTACGCCTGCGGCCTTGCCGAGGACTTTATCCCTATCCATTTTCTCACCCGGAGTAAGCGGCGTATGCGCCAGCTTTTCTTCAGCAGAGGAACGGGTTTTTTCGCCGCCGTTGAATTTTTCCTTTGCGGTTGGTGCGCCTGTGGAAAACTTGTTTGATTTTTCAAGCTTTCCGCCTGCTCCTGCTCCCTCAGCCCCAGCCTTGTCTGAGCCTGCCGAGCCGCCGCCCTTGCCTTTTTTCAGCCTGCTTAAGCCCTTTACAGCGTAACCCTTGGTGGTATGGAAGGCTCTGCTCATCATACCCATTGCCGCCATATTGGTCATCTGCTCGTCGTAGCCTACGCCCTGGTCGAGAATGGTGGTGAGCATTGAGGAGGACTTGTAAACCGCCCATGCGCCGCCCATAATGAAAATCAGCTTGATAAGGTAATCCCCAAGATGACCTACTGCGTTGTCTGTGAAAAAGCTTATCTTGTCGCTCATAATCATAGGCACAATCATAAGGTAAAGCCTCATGCCTATTGCCGAGCCGTAGCCCGAAAATACTTTTGCAATAAAGGTAGAGCGCCACTTGGCGAACTTTTCCCCATCGTCCAGCACCATTGTTGAAACGAAATAGGGAGATGTAATGTAAAGCAGGATTATGTCGAAAATTCGCCTTATGAAATTAAGCAGACACATTCCCTCGATTATTATTATGAATATTGAGGAAATAAAGCCTACCGCATAGTCAATTTTGCTGATATGATAATAATCCGGCCATTTCGAGTAGGTAATTTTTCCTGCCGCAAGGTCCGCCCAGGGCTGTACGCTCAGACTTGCCTCTGAGGGACTTGAATCGATTACCCCGTCCTTGCTCATTGAGCTTACCGCTAAAATTGTACGTCCCAGGGACATATCCGAGCCCTGTGAAAGAGCGTTTGAAATGGTTGTAAGTATTGCCGAGGACAGATACAGCATTACCAGCATTGTAAAAGGAACAATGAGGAAATTTATCATTGTCTTTAAAACCGAGCGCAATACCTGACCTATGGGACGCTTGTTTTCAAAGTCAAAGTCCAGCGTTGAACGGATTGTAGCGTAAATTGCAAAGAGAAGCGCCAGTCCAAACGCCACAAGACTTACTGCGATAAGAACATTGCGTATTCCGTCGTCAAGAATAAGCGCATTTACAAGAGTGTCCGTCCGTGTTACTCCGTCAGCCCCTCTGAAAGTAATGGGCTGCATACCGATAAGCACGTCGAAAGCCGTCTGCATCACGTCGATTATATATAGGAATATCTGTAGGATAGCGTACAGTCCCTGAAAAAACCAGTCAAGGATATAATAGCCCACATAGTCCATTACCGTTTTGAAAACGGGCTCAAGAATGGGTTGTATTACATCGTTGATTATGAACTTGAATATGGAGCTGATAATTCCCGACAGCCATTCTGCAATGGGCTTGAATATTGCGTTAAGTATTGCATTGTATATTTTTGAGAACAAACTCAGAATACTGATTGGCACAAATATTCACTCCCTTCTTACTGTTCTTCTTCGTCGTCGCTGTTATTGCCGTCGTTAAAGGAATCGATCTTATCCTTAATGTCCATAGCCTTGTCAAATGCGGAGGATTCGTTCTTCTGCGAGGACGAGCTGTTGCCGCCGCTCTCTCTGCCGTCTGTAATGGACTTGCGGTTATTATCGCCGCCTGATTTTTCCGAGCCACCATTTGAGCCGCCCTGACTACCGTCTGTAATTGCCTTGCGGCTGTTATCGCCGCCCGATTTGCCGCCCGAGCCTGATGAGCTTGATGAGCCGCCGAAATCACCGCCGCTTGCACTTCCGCCTTGGCCGCCGCTGAAACCGTTGCCGCCCTGACCGCCTGTTGAGCCGCCCGCAGAGCCTGCTGAACCGCCCGCCGAACCTCCTGCCGAGCCGCCTGCGCCCGAAAGACCGCCGGGAGCGCCGCCCATTCCGCCTGTAAATGCCGCACCGCCGCCTGCACCGCCTGCCGCACCGCCTGCTCCTGCCGCCGCACCGCCTGCACCTGCCGCAGCACCGCCTGCTCCTGCTGCTGCGCCGCCTGCTCCTGCTGCTGCGCCTGCGCTTGCCGCTGCTCCTCCTGCCGCAGCCGCACCGCCTGTTGCAACGGTTGCGCCTGCCATAGCCGCCGTTCTGCCTGCCGCCATAAGCATCATAGAGCTTTCTCTTGCGGCTCTTGCAGCCTCGGGGCTGATGATTTCAATAAGGAGAGCCTGGGACTTGTAAGCCGCATATACACCTCCTACAAGGAAAAGGGTCTTTATGAGCATATCGCCGAAGCTGTTGCTTACAAACCTGAAATCCGAACACATTATCCGTGGAATAATCAGCATTACAAGCTTCATTGTGAACACTATGCCGAAGGAGGAAATCATTTTTCCGATAAGCATTTCCTGCCATTTGCGGAACATCTGACCGTTGTCAAGAGGCCTTGTCGCCACGAAAAATGGCGAGGTCACATAAAGCACAAGTATATCGAAAATTCGACGTATAAACACAAATATGGAGCAAGCCATAATTGCGGCTGTGATTATTGCGATTACATAAGGAAGAATAAAGTTGTAGTCAAGCATATCGAAATGATCTTGAATTTCCGTAATATCGTAAATCGCCTTTGGGTTTTCAAGGAAGTATTTGTGAGCGGAGTCGGTAAAGCTTGCACTGCCGCCACCTGTCATATCGAATGTTCCCGTAAGGAAAATCAGACTTGCAAAGGTAGGCGAGCTGTCAACGCCCATTCCCACGTTCATCGCCTTATCCGTCGCCACAAGAATAGTCGTTGCAAGCTGTGAGCCGAGGTACATCATAAATGGGATTATAAGGAAGGATATCATAGACTTGAGCGCCTGCCTTAAAACCTCGCCTACGGGGTGCTTGTTTTCAAGGATATTGTCCCCGATAGATTTTCCCACGGAATAGATTGTGAAAATCATACATACCGCCGCCGCACAGAGGGTTATGCCTATAAATGCGGTCCTCAGCGTATCATCGGTGAGAAAAACGTCCAGTATGTACATATCCTTGCCGCCGCTTTTGACGGTGGAAACTCCCGAAAACATATCAAAAATACTCTGAAGCACTTCAACAATGCCCAGCAGCAGCTTTAAGAAGCTGTAAAGCGTAGCCATAAACGCGGCTTTGATAATGGGAAGAACAATATCGTTGAAAAGATCTACAAGAATACCTACAAGAGGGTCTATGAATGTATTGAACAAAGTTGTGAGCACTGTTTTAAAGGCGTCCGACAACGCAGTTGACCAGCTTAGATACATTCATCTCACCCCTTTCTAAAGGCTGTTATTTTATCTTGAAATGCCGTCTGCTGTAAATGGCATAGCCAATTACGCCGCTCACCAGTCCAACGACAAGTATTACTATTATTACGCCCATAGCGTTCATTTTGTAAGGTATTTCAAATTGGGCTTCCGCCTTGTTTCCCGCCTCGTCGAATATTTCAACAACGTACTTTCCGTCCTCGGTAAAGCTCAGCGACCGTGCCACATAGCTTTCGCCGTTTTTTGTGACGTTGTAGCTTTTCATATCCTCGGTGACAATTTCAATTTCAACTCTGTCCTCGGTGGCAATATTCTTTTCGTTGACGCCGTAAACGCTTATTTCGGGCGGAGTTGCGTCCTTTGTTATCTCAACAGTTGCGGAATATGCGCCCTTTGTGACAATAAAGCTGTACTTGCCGTCCTTGTCGGTTTTTACGCTTTCCACAGCGGAAGCTATCTGCTTTCCGTCAAGAGCCGCAAACACAATAAGACAGCCGCTTGGCACTTCATAGCTATCCATTTCGTTTGTAAGGGTGGGAACAATTTCAAAGGTATAAAGTGGCAATGGCTCGCTGCTTCCGTCGAAGATATATACCTCATATTTTCCCGCCTCGGAATAGGACTGGGCGGACTCTATTTCCTCCTCGTCCTTATACACCTTTGTAATAGTGTTTGTGCTGAATTTCAGCGTTACCTTTTCTGTGGTCGTCATTCCGCAGGGTATATTTGAGTTAAATTCAGCGCCGTTTCTTGTTTTAACGTCAAAGCCTGATGTTTCCGAAACGGTTTCCGCTATTAAATCCCTGCTGCCCTTTGGCTTATCGGGATTTACCTCGGTTTCGGGGGGCTCTGTGGTAGTTGCAGCCGTGCTTGTTTCCACCCAGGAAACAGAGGTCTGCTCCGTGATTTCCGTTGCAGGCTCCGTTGTAATAAGGGGAGCGGAGGTTACAGCAGTGGTGGTTGTGGTTTCCTCGGGAACAGCATATTCCCCATCCTTATCCTCGGAAATAAGCGTACCGCTTTCCTCGGGAGCAATATACTCCGTTTCCGCCTCGGTAACTTTGGGCTCAATTATCTTGAAACGGAACAGTCCGAAATAAACTGTGTTTTCCTCTGCGCCGTAAACGTCCTTGCTGTCAACGAAAAGGTTAAGGGCATAAGAGCCTATTTCGTCAATGGTCATTCGGTTTGCAAATGGTACTTCCTCCCCGTCCTTTTCCATTTTGCAGGTAACGTTTTTGGGCAGCTCAACGGACACGCTTTTGTCGGTAATTCCGCCGTTGCTTACTGTTGAATAAAACACAAAGCGGTTGTTCATTACCTCTTCGTAAAGGTCGTATTCGTAATTGTAGCTTTCAGCAATTTCCATAGGAACATAGTTGATTTTTACTTCCGCTTCCGTTTCAAGAACCGCTTCAGACTGCGGGGCGTCCGTCTGCACCGCTTCAGGCTGCACTTCGTCAGCCCCCTCTGCATAAACGCTCTGTCCAAGCGTCAGCAGGGCGGCAATTACAACTGCTGTCCCTTTGCGGAAAATGTTCCTTCTAAATTGTTTCATAAGTAATTCCTTTGCGTTTTATGAATTTTCTTCTGCGGTATCAAGCACAAGCTGATTTCTTTCGGCTATATTGTAGAACACCTCGTCTGCAAAGAAAGGGTGCGCCTTGGTAGCTTCAAGGCTCATCTGACCGAACTTATAGAGAGGGCAGCGGTAGCTTGGGGTGAACTTGGTTTTAAGAGGATAGTTGCCGAAGGTAACGATAATTGCGTTGCCCGTATCGCTCTTGTTGTTGATTTTCTGAAGCTCAGAGGGGTAAATAAGCGGTCTTGTCTGAACCTGTGAGGAGAAGTTCACATCTCCCTGATGTGAGCTCATGCTCCGTGAAACGCTGGTAGTAGAAATTGTTACATTGCCGCACAATTCGCTGAATTCCTTGCAGGTGTCAATATCGTTGGAGCCGATAAACATTTTCATACCGCAGTTTGATTTTACAATGTCCGCAACGTTCTTGCCGTAAACATTTTCAAGCTGAGCGTAGGACTGAACAACCATATTAAACCAGATTTTTCTTGAACGTCCTACCGTAATCATCTTGTCGAACTTGTCGATTTTCGGCATATTACCGAACTCATCGAGAATAAAGTAAACGTTTCTCGGCAGGGACAGATCCTCTCTTGAGGAGGCTTTCTTGATAAGCGCCTTGTAAATGCAGAGGATAAACGCCGCCGCAAGGGTATGTCTTGTATCCTTTTCATCAGGGATTTTAAGGAACAATGCGGTTTTCTCGTCCGCAAAAACAGCGGGGTTAATATCCATATCCGAGGTAAGGGAGCAGATACCCTCGTCGTTGAAGATAGAAAGCTTGTCAAAGGCAATTGACATATAGCTTGCGAGAGTGTTTTCTGCGGCGCTGCAAACCTGCTTTGAAAGAGTGACTGCCTTTGAAAGCACGCTTCTGCCGTAGAAATAGTTTTTAAGCTGCTCGAAATTGTTGTCGGAATTTCCGATTGCCTTGTTAACGTTGAAGAAGTTGAACTTATCTCTTGTCATTTCAAGCTCGGGCTTTTCGCTGTCCTCCAGCATTGCAAGGATTGTCGCCATAACAATGGAGCGTGCGCCCTTTTCCCAAACGGGGTCGTCTGAGCTTTCAATAGGACAGAGCACGCTTACAAGGTCGTTCAAATCCTCATAAACCTCGTCGTAGATTTTCTGTTTCTGTACCTTTATGTGGGCGATAAGACCCTTTTTGTCGCTGTAAGCCTTGCCCTCGTATTCGTACCATATATCATCATAGGTGTCGGGAGCGTCCACCAGCTCAAGCTCTCCCGTGGGTCCGTTGCGGCGGTATATTTTCTTGCCCGTATTGACGTACTGCTGATAGCGGTCGTAAATATCCGTCAGCGGATTCCATCTGAATGAGGAATAAGGATCACGCAGATCAAGCACCATTACCTTGTACCCACGCTCCGTAAGGAACTGTGAATGCATCTGAAAAAGCTCGCCCTTAGGGTCGGTAACGATCATGGAAGAGCCTGCGTCCGATTTTGCAAGTATCTGTATCATCGGGTTAATGAAGGTGGTGGTTTTACCGGAGCCGGTAGCACCGATGATAAGACCGTGCATTGGGGGCGCAAGGTTGACGTGAAGTCCCTTTTTGTCGTATATTGCACGGACGGGAATACCGTCCTTGTTGCTTTCGCTAAGCTTTGAAAATTCGTGAGGAGCGAAGTTGAAGTCACGCTCCTTGTCGTTCATAAAGCGTGAGTTTTCAAGAGCGGAGTCCTCAACCGCTGAATTGTTCTTGCCGCCCTTCATTGCGCCCTTGGTGCTTTTGAAGGAACCGGGGCGCATTACCAGCGTCATCAGCACCACAACTACTGCGCCTACTGCGCCGTAAACGTAGTTCATAGGTCTTATGAACACGGTTATATCAAGCAGCTTCATATAATCCCCCGACTGAATTGCGGGGATAAGATTATCCATAAGAGTACCAAAAAGGAAGGTGCCTATCAGCAATACTATTACGCCTGTTATGAGCCATTTTACAATTTTATTCATCTTGTTCCGTTCCTTTCGGTGTATTGTGTATTTCAAACTTTATAGGCTGTGGGGGCCGTTCAGCCTCCTTCGCCTCTCGGAGCAGGGCTTTCATACAGAAGAAAATAACAGCGCCGCCGCCCACAAGATAGATTATTTCAATTACGGGATTGTCAAAAAGGGCGGTGTAAAGGTCTGTGCCCTGTGTTAAAAGCATTGGTATCGCCACAATATTGTAGCTTGTGTGAAGAACGTAGGAAACTGTAATATTGTGAAATCTTTCACGGAGCAGAGTAAACACAAAGCCTGCACTTATTGCCATTCCCACCCATAAGGGGTGCAGATGAGGTATTCCGAAGCCAACGGCTAAAATGGCCGTTGTGGACCACATTCCGAAAGCGCCCCGCAAAGTCCTGTACATAAAGCCGCGGAAGAAAATTTCCTCGAACAGCGGTGCGATAAGCGCCACATAAACAAGGGAAATAACCAATCCGTCGGTGTTCATTACAGAGGAGGTGGAGGCAGTGTAGCTTTCCACCCATTCCTTCGGAAAAGGGATAAGAGCAATAAGGGAGCTCATTGCAAGGTTAAGGCTGATTCCCAGCAGGAAAAGCTGTAAATAGACCTTTGCACCCTGCTGACGGGGATAAGCCTGCAAAATGTCGATAATTCCGTCGTCGCTTTTCTTTGTGAATATCCTTGTGAGAATTATGAAATACACTATCATTCCCGCAAGAGTAGCAAGGATATTCAGAGTCATATTCCCCTCTAAAAAGGTTGAGTCGAACATAATGTAGAATATTTCGGGGATAATGAAATTTCCTGCATATATAAGGAGGAATTTCCCCAATGCCGGGAAGTGAGCGAGGAATTTCCTGTTTTTCTCAATTAACGCCTGCTTTTCTATTTCTTCGGCTGTAGGTTCAAGATTTGCTGTTTCTTCAGCTATAAGTTCTTGCTTCTCTGTTTCTTCAGACATTTCCGTTTCCTATCAAAAGACCCCGCAGCTGCCGCAGGGCGACTGCTGTGGGGTGGTGAGCTTCAATTGTAAATGATTATGCTGCTGTTGTAACAACCGAGCTTGCCCAATCTGTCATTGCCGGTAAGCCGATCTGTAATGCAACTAAAAGAACGAAGATAAGTACAAAGCCGATAATGGCGTTCTTAAGAGAGTTCTTTGCCTTTTCTCTGTCCTGAGGCTCTTCAGCCTTTGCAAACTTAACGCCTAACAGGATACAGAAGATTGCACCGATTGCGCCAACAATAATAAGCGCAGGTGTTACAATCATACCAAGCAGGTTTACGATAGGAGCAGCAATCTCCTCAAATGGATTTGATAAAATTGTGAAGTTCATAGTATAATCCTTTCCCGAGCGTTTCCGCTCATTTTGTTTTTCATCTTTTTATACGCAGGAGCTTTTGAAACGTTACAGCTTTCAAGAAACTTTTTCGTAAATTTTCCTCAGCTTTTCAACTGCTCTCGTATGTATTACTCTTGCATTACCCTCTGTCAGCCCCATCAGCTCACCAATCTTTCTGAAGCTGTAATCGTAGTAATATCTTGCAATGATAATATCCTTATCTCTTTTCGGAAGCTGCTCAAGACATTCCGCAAGCAGATTCATGCTTTCCTCTTTAAGGAAGCTTTCCTCAGGACCTATTTCCTCGTCAACCAACGTAACATTGTCGTAATCCACCGTTTCCGCATTTGACGAGCCCGACCGATAAAAGCTTATGAGCGTATTCCGTGTTATTGTAAAAATCCACGTTGAATAGGTCGCTTTTGTGCTGTCATAGCTGTCGATTTTTTCGACAATTTTCGCAAACACATCAGAAAGAAGGTCCTCGGCGTCCTCACGGCTGCGAAGATGATTGTAAAGATAGCCGTAGATTTTACTGCGATAGCGAAGATATAAATCCTCAACAATCTCCCCGTTTGTCATCAGTTTACTCCTTGCCTAAATCTTTAGTTTTCTGTCGCTCCGCACTTTCAGGTGGTTTTGTATTCTTTGTATCCTCAGTTTTGCCAACCAGCTCATCAAAGGTTATTCTTTCGGACACATAGTTATTACCGTAAGACTTGTCGAAATCCGCAATAAGCGCTTTCAGCCTATCGTTCACCTCGAAATGCTGAAAATCAAGCATTGCTCCGACTTCCCTTTCAAAGTTATCCATAAACTACTCCCTAAAAGTGACAATGGAAACTATACACAAGTATTATACTATATTTTTTCCCATTTGTCACTACTTTTTCAGAAAAATTTTTTCTAATGACAGATTTTTTGCAGGCAGGTTATAAATCGCCTGTTTTTTTGCTGTTTCAATTCTTTATACGCAAAGGGGTATAATTCGTTACAGGAAATTTATATAAAAATCAAAAAAATTCGGAAAGCCTTGTGAAATATGCCTTTATAAATAAGCAAGCCCACAAATTTTCCGAGGCTGAATAAAATCAAGTAATAATTTTTATTTTGCTGTAACGAAAAGAATTTATCTGCGTATAAAATGACAAAAGCAAAACAAACACGCTGACATACAACCAACAAAAACATTTACGGAGGATATTATTATGCCAAGACCACTGGAAAACATTGAAGCAAACATTTATAACAACATTCTTGACGCTGCGTTCCATGACGCAAAGCAGCGCTTCCCCAAAATGGTTTATTCGAAGCAAAACCCGCAGACAGGCGCTTTTTCAGACGGCCGTTCCTTTGACAACTTTGTTGGCGAGCTCAACGATTTATATGAAAACAAGGGCTTGTTTAAGGAAGAGGAATTTTATAGCCATAACCCCAAATTAAAAAATACAGCCGTTGCTTCCGCCAAGGCGGTTCAGATTATCTATAACCTTTGCGTGGAAAACGAGATTAACAACAGCATAGACCGCCTTCTCCAAGAACCCGGAATTGCTGCCCACGCAAACGAAAATACACGCAGCGAGCTGAAGAACAGAGTGAGAGAGTTCCTGGGCAGCGGCAACATTACAGAAAACGACAAAAAGCTTGCCGAAAGCATCAGAACCTCCTTCAATAATTTTAACGGCAATCCCGGCGATTATATTTATAACGCTCTCAACTACATCGACGAGCTTAACCGCAACATCTGTGAGCGCAATATAGGTCCCGATGAGGTGCTGAAGGTTTCCGCATACAAGGCAGGCACTCCTGTGAAATTTAACCAGCAGATCACCGACGACCTTAGCCGTGCTTTTGAAAGCTATTCCGAGGAAAAGGGCGATAACATCAAGGCGTTCGCAGTTTACAGCTCCGGAAAAGTAAATCCGCTTACATTCCTCCAGCATTACAACGAAAACCCCGCTTCTCTCACCAAAAAGGAAAGAGCATTTGCACACGATTTCTTCTCAGGAATCGAAATGAAGCTTATGCTCCAGGAATCGATGAGCCGCAGCAGCAATGGCAATTTCGACTGGACGGATTTTACATCAGACGGTCATCAGATTGTTTCCGAGGAAGAAAAAAGGGAGATATACAGCTCAAAAGACAAGACGGCGTCTGACCTGGAATGTAAAATTATTGCGGAAATTTTGTCTGGAAAGGACGTCTGCGCTAAATCCGAGGAATCCAAAGGCACAAAAATTCATATCGAGCCGCAGATAATCTGCAAGGATCCCGAAGGCTTCATTCAAAGAATCATCGAAAGTCTTAAGAACTACTTCACAAAAGGCAGAGAGAAAAAGGAAATCAATGCAGCAAACGAAAAATACAGCCAAGCTGCAGAGAAGAACAAGGATACCTTTGAGGAAGTCTCTTTCGACGAGCTTGTGGGAGATAGGCTCTCTGATAAGCTTAACAAAAAGCCCGCAGTAAAGCAGAACGAGAAGGAAAAGGAAAACGAGATCGACGAGGTTGTAATCGGCAGATAATATTCCCGCTTGTTTCCCGGACTTGCGATAAAGCCCATTATCAGCCCCGCAGCTTTTCCGGGACTGAATGAAATCAGGCAATAATTTTCCTTTTACCGTAACGAAAAGGATTTACCTGCGTATAAAATGACAAAAGCGCAAATCAATGACGCTTACAACAACCAAAAACATTTCAGGAGGATACCACAATGCCAAAGACCGAACAGCTTACAAAGGATAATGTATATGACTACATTCTTAAAACCGCCGTTGAGAACGCAAAGAAAAACTTCCCAAAACAGGTTTTTGTAGATCCGGAGCCAACAACAGGCATTCATCTGGGATACCCCATAAACAGCTTTGTTCAGGATCTGAACGCAAAATTCGTTGAGAACGGACTTCTGAACCCAAACTCCAGAATTGACCCGAATGTAAAAAATACCGCATTTGCTTCCGCCAAGGCTATTCAGACAATATACAACTTGTGCGTAGCAGACCAGATCAACAGAAGTATTGACGAATTGTTTGAAGACAATGAAATCAGGAATCTTGCAGGACTGGAATTCTGCGAGGAGCTGAAAAATCAGGTAAACGAGCGTTTGGTGGGTCAGGACGATTCAACGCTGGGCAGAGAGTTTGTTGAGGATATCCGCTCTTCCTTTGATGAGTTTGCGGACAATCCGCGCAAGATGGATAAGTTCCTTATGGACAGCTTCCTTTATATTGACCAGTTAAACAAGAATCTGCTTGACGAAGGAATGTCTCCCGATGACGCATTGGGTGAGGCTAAATACAGAAAGGACGTACCGGGCGGATTAAACGAAGACATTATTTCGGGACTGCGTACTGCAATTCACGGATATGCCGAAGGTATCGGCCAGCGTGTAAACCTGTATATACCATACGACAGAAATACCATAAAGCCTCACGAATTTCTCCAGCACTTCAACGAGGATCCCAACTCTCTTACCGAAGAGGAGAGAAACTGGGCAAAGAACCTTTTCGACAACATTCAGAATCAGGTTATGGCTAAGGCGGCACTTTCGGGCACAGGAAAGGGCAACTTTGTCTGGACAGATTTTGTAGTGGGCGACAGGGAGATTATTTCCGAGGATGAGGTTTCGGATGTAACCAACGGTGTAAAAGACGTTTCGGATTTGGAATGTAAGGTTATTGCCAGCGTCCTTTCTGGAGATGACGTTTCGCTGAAGCCTGAAAAAGAAAATGGTCCGAAGCTTCATATCAACCCCGAAATCATCTGCAAGGAGCCCGAGGGCTTTATTGAAAGAATAATTGATCGTATCTTAAACTGGCTCAACAACTACAAGGACAAGAAAGCAATCGAATCAATGAACGACGCCTTCAGCCAGCAGGAAAAAGAGGTTGACGCAGAGCGTATAGAAATGACTATAGATGACCTTGTTGGAGAAAATTCCTTTGATAAGGTTATGAATCAGCCCACAAATCAGGACAATGAGAAAACGAAGGAGACCGTCGATTTTTCTATGGGCAGATAATAAGCGGCTGCAAGAAAATTTGCAGGTAAGCTTCCCTATGGGCTGAGCCTTAAAAAGGCTTGACCGATAAATTCAAAAGTTTTTCTATAAAAACCCCATATTCCAAATGGAATATGGGGCAATTTTTCTGTCCACATAAAATCCTTTTATTGCAAACCGGCACTGTTTATTTACAAGCTTGATGAACCGGTTTTTCTAAAAGATACCACAATTTTGTACTGCGGATATATCAAGGAATTTTCCATTGTAATCGACCGCTATCATACAGACGCTTTTGGCGGACAGAGTATCGTATATGTTATGAATGACAGCGGTACCAAGCTGTATGCAGCAGACTCGGAGAACAATAATCAGGTATTTGTGGGCAGAAATATTTACAGTATACTGGAAGATATGACATACACCCATGGAAACAGCTATGCGTCTTGTATTCAGGTTCTGGAAGAAGCAGGCAACTCCATTGCGAATGCTTCACTGAACGGAACAGAGTATTTTCTGTGCCTTCATCGTATGATAGATACCGATTGGGACCTCCTGCTTACCATACCTGCACAATATGTTGCGACCAATACCCAGATACTGGTGGATTCTGTTGTGCAAACGCTGGTTTTTACAGGTTTTGCTCTTGTGGTCGTATTTGTAATTATTCTTGTCATTTCCATGCGAATGCAGCAGCAGGAGCAGCTCTATCGCAAGGAGCAGGAAAACAGTGCGAAGCTGGAAATATCCCGTCAGGATGCGGAAGCCTCAAAACACGCAGCGGAAGAAGCCTTTAAGGTTGCGGAAGCGGCGAATAATTCAAAAAGCGCCTTCCTTAGCAATATGTCCCACGACATTCGAACGCCTATGAATGCCATTGTGGGATTTTCGGATTTGCTCCAAAGAGACGCTGACGACCCGATAAAAGTTCGTGAATACACGAAAAAGATCAAATCCTCAGGTCAGCATTTGCTTGGACTTATCAATGACGTGCTGGATATGTCAAAAATCGAATCCGGTAAGACCAATCTGAACCTGTCCGATGAAAAAATCGCTGATGTTATCGACGGAACTGAAACAATTATCCGTCCTCAGATGCTGGAAAAGAGCCATACCTTTGAGGTGGTGACCCATGACATACGGCATGAGAATATTGTTGTGGATAAGCTGCGTTTGAATCAGTTCTTGCTGAACCTATTGTCAAACGCCTGCAAATATACGCCGGACGGAGGGCGTATAGTGCTTTCCGTAACCGAGCTGCCCCACCGACGTCCCCGGTACGCAAATTTCCGATTTACTGTTCAGGACAACGGTTACGGTATGACCGAAGAATTTGCCTCAACCATTTTTGATACCTTTACCCGTGAAGAGAATTCCGTCACAAACAAAGTGCAGGGTACGGGCTTAGGTATGGCAATCACAAAGAGCCTTGTTAAACTGATGGGCGGTCAGATATCCGTGCAGACGAAAAAAAGGAGAAGGATCTACTTTTACCGTGGATCTGGAGCTGCAGCTGTCTGAAGCTACGGACAATGAGGCTTTCTGGGAGCAGAACAATATTGCGAAGATCCTTGTTGTTGATGACAGCGAGCAGGTTTGCCGTGACATTGCCCTTTCTATGAGAAAATATGGCGTACAGGTAATCTATGCGCTGTCAGGCGAACAGGCAATACGGATTGTCAGCGACCATAACGGTTTTGACGCTGTTCTGATTGACTGGTACATGACCAGCATGAGCGGCAGACAGCAATAGAGCTCAGAAATCTGATTCAGAAAGAATGTCCGTTTATTCTGCTGTCCTCTTATGACCTGAACGACACAATCGCCAGATCCGATGAGCTGCCTGTTGATGGAGTCCTGCCAAAGCCTTTCTTTGCGTCCAAATTACGCACCACATTGGATGAAATACTTCAAGCAGAGTATACGGAAGAATCCAATCTGCTGCACGGACTTCATTTTCTGGCTGCTGAAGACAATGAACTTAATGCGGCAATAGTATAACACAGAGAAAAATGCGTATTACATATACGATTTCGACATAATTTTTTACATAAACTTTTCAAAAAAGCGATTACCGATTTTACATAGCCGATTTATAATATAAGGTAATAACTTTATGGTCGGTTTTGTATGAAAAATGTAATATGTACGGTTTTGTTATTGGCATTTACGGCGGTTATTTTTTCCTCCTGCAGCTCATCGGGTAACTCTACCTCTGAAAGCAGCTTTTCGGGGGGCGTTTTCCAAAGCGGCACAATAAGGATTTTATCCGGCTCGGAAAATAAGGAGCTGGCGGAAATACTTGCGGAATGTTCCGAAAAAACGGGCGTAGGCATTGAAATGACCTGCAAAGGCTCGGTGGATATTATGAACGAGCTGAAAAGCGGCGCCGCCGACTACGACGCAGTATGGCCCGCTTCAAGCATATGGCTTTCTCTTGGAGATGAGCAGCATAATGAACTATACAGTCAGATTGAAGCGGAGAAAACAGGAGGGGGTACGGATATGTACGCCGCCGCTTCAAAGGCAATTGAAATTATCGCCGAGAATTACGACGTTTCGGCTTATTCTCCCGCAATTATTATGATGTCGGACGGTCAGTCGGTAATCACAAACCAAAGGGCTTTTATCGACAAGTATAACTCATACGGATTAGATGTTCCCGTATTTTCAATTATGTTCGGTGACGCAGACGATGAGCAGCTTAACGAGCTTGCAGAGCTTACCAACGCAAGAGTTTTTGACGGAAGAAGCGACCTTGCCGCCGCATTCCGCAGTGTAAAGGGATATAACTAAGGTGAAAAAGGATTTCGGGCAAAAGGCGGCCGCCATATTTTCCGCCGCAGGCGCAGGAGCGGCTTTTATAGTAACTCTTTTTGTTTTCAACCTGCCTGTTATTGTTGATGTGCTCATAGCTATGGGCGCTTATGCGGGGCTGTGTCTTATTACAAAGCCAAGGCGCAGAATAGGCGGTATGGACGTTGATTTTATGGAAAACGGCGAGGAGCTTGAAAATTCCAACATAGAAACCGACGCAATAAGCAGGCTGAAATACAACACACGGACGGCGCTTTCCACCCTTAACACAGCCTTTTGCGGACAGTTTGAAAAGCTTATGCGGGGCGAGCTTACGGATATGCAGGCAGAGCTTGAGCTGCTTGAACAAACGGTTAAAATGGAGATGAACAAATGAAAGCAAAGCTTATGGGCGCAGTTATTCTTGCCGCCGTAATAATAGGCGCCGTTTTGTTTTATTATTTCGGACAGCCTGCCGAAGTGACCGTTATAAACAGCTACCTTGGGGGAGAAAAAATAGGCGTAATGGAGGATAAGGAGATTTCGGACATTCTTGCAAAGGAATATAACATCTCCTTCAACTATTCACGGGCAGGCTCTCTTGATATGGTAACAGCAGACCAAACGGGCAAAAACTACCTTTTTCCCTCCAGCAGAACCGCTCTTGAATACTACAAGGAGCAGCACGGCGAGCCCGTTTCCGACGAAATAATCTTCAACACCCCCATTGTGCTGTATTCCCACAAGGCGGTAGCGGAAGCGCTTATGACGGACGGCACTGTTTATACGGCGGAGGGGGGTTATTATGCGGATATGGCAAAGCTTACGGATAAGCTTGTGAGCGAGGTAACCTGGGCTGAATTGGGACTTCCCGAGCTTTACGGCAGCTTTTCCGTTGATACCACCGACCCTGTCCGCTCAAATTCGGGCAATATGTTTGCGGCACTCCTTGCCAACGTGTTTTGCGGCGGGAAAACCGCCGACGAGGAAAGCGTAAGAGCCGTACTTCCCCGGCTTAAGGAGATTTTCGCAAAGCTTGGCTATATGGAAACTTCATCCTCCGACTTGTTCAACCAGTTTCTTAGGACGGGAATAGGCGCAAAGCCCATAATTGCAGGCTACGAAAATCAGCTTATCGAATATGCGGCGGAAAATCCCGACAAATACGGCAAAATCGCCGATGATATTGTGATAATCTACCCCACTCCCACAATATGGTCAACCCATATTTACATTGCCCTTGACGAAACAGGAAAACTTGGAGCGGCGGCGCTGTGCGATGAAAAAATACAGCAGCTTGCATGGGAAAAGCACGGCTTCAGAACAAGCGGCTGCGATATTTCCGAGGAGAGCGGCGAAGGTCTTGTAAAAGGAATCGCACCCTCTCTCAATTCTGTTATAAATATGCCCGATTACAGGGTTATGAAAATAATAATAGACGAACTGGAGGACTGATTATGTCAGAAATAAGCCTTGCCTCGCTTTCAAAGGCGAGAACCGTCACAACGGCGGAGGATACCGCTCTTACCGTTCCCACAGCGGATTCACAGCCCGCTTTTACCGACGAGGAAAGAACAAGAATTGCTGAAATCAAAAACGGTATAGATTTTCTTGATTCGGGCTCAACCGTACAGTACGGCGTAGGCGCACAGCGCAGACTTACGGAATTTACCGACACAATACTTGACAATGTCCGCTCAAAGGACGGAGGACAGGTTGGCGAGCTGCTGTCCGACCTTGTAGTTGAGGTAAACAGCTTAAGCCCCGCTTCCCTTACAAGCGACGGCGGTATTCTGTCAAAGCTGCCGGGAGTAAAAACTGCGGTAAAAAATCTGAAAAAGCTGGCGGAGCGCTATAACAAGGCCGAGGCGCAGATCGACAAAATCGAAGCCGCTCTTGAAAAAGCAAGAATGGATATGCTTAAGGACATAAATGTTTACGATATAATGTACAAGCAGAATCTTGACTGCTTCAGAGAGCTTGCACTATATATTCAGGCAGGCAAGGAACGGGTGGAGGAAATGAAAAACGAAACCATTCCAAAGCTCCGTGCAGAAGCGCAGGCAAGCGGCGACCCTATGGACGCACAGCTTGTACGGGATTTTGAGGACGATGTTGCCAGGTTTGAAAAGAAAATATACGACCTTGAATTAAGCCGCACCATTGCCATTCAGACTGCTCCCCAGATAAAGATGATACAGAACAACGACCGTGTTCTTGTGGACAAGATTCAGACCGCAATACTCAACACAATCCCCATATGGAAAAGCCAGTTCGTTATTGCAATGGGACTTAACAATCAGCAGCGAGTGCTGAAAATGCAGCGTGAAATTACGGAAACCACCAACAGTATGCTTGTGAAAAATTCCGAGCTGCTTAAGACAAACTCCGTTGAAACCGCAAGAGAAGCAAACAGGGGCATTGTTGACATTGAAACTTTGCAAAAGGTCAACGACAACCTTATAAACACCATTGAGGAAACTATCAGAATACAGAACGAGGGCAGACAGCAGCGCACCGAGGCGGAAAAGACCCTTGTGCAGATAGAGGACAAGCTGAAAAACAAGCTGCTTGAAATTATGAGCGGCGAAAAGGCGTAATTTTTATAGGATTCCATAAGAACAGCTCACATTTGGCTTAGCAAAGCCTTTTGTGAGCTTTTTATTTTGTAAGAAACGGGATATTGACAACCGCTCGGGAAAGAAAGGCGCCTAACACTAAATTGTTTTAACGGAAACAATGGGCGACAAGCGGACAGGAATAACAAAATCTGATATTGTTGAGGTTAACATAAGATAATTGCATAAGCAGCCGAGCCAACAGCCTGGCTGTTTTTATTATTTCATGTCTTACCGTTTCAAGCGCAGACAGCTGCCTCATTTTCTCCAACAAATCAAGCTGTTTACGTTCAAGAATTTTTTTAAAAATGCTGCGACAGATTTAAAACACTTGTTTTTTTCAACAAAATATGCTACAATAAATTTATCCATATTTTTCAAATCTATATTTACAAAACGGTTAAACAAATTAAAGAAAGCAAGTTGAACTTTTTTCAATGCGCCGCAATATGACAGACAGATAACGTCTTTTATAACAGCGCCTTTGGAGCCCGAATAAAATTCAGACTTTAAAGGCTTTTTTCTGTTTGACTTTTAATTGTCGTGAAACACTTTCCTTAACTTAATCAAAATGTAAGCTGACATTCTGTATGGATAAAAACAATTTAATCGACTGCGGCAGAAATGCCGCCCCGAAGGGAGAAACAATGAAGAAAAGCAGAAAAAAATATTTATGCCGTGCTGCCGCCGCAATGCTGACAGCCGTTATGGTCACCGCTTCCCTGAGCGGATGCGGAACAAGCAGCGAAAACAATAAAGCGAATGAAAAGATTCAGATTAAGGTCCAGTATCAGTGCGGCAGAATGAATATGGAGCTTGAAGCTATTCTGGAAGATAAGTTCCCCAACGTAGATATTGTAACGGACGAGCTTGTGGGCGATGCCGGCTACATCATTTCAAAAGAAATGGAGTATAATATTGAGCCCGATATATATCTTTATGAGGGCTTAAATCATATGGATGATAAGGTCGTCTCAGATAAATTATACGACCTGTCCAGCGAGGCATTTACCAACAACTTCTATCTTTCGGCAGTTTCGGAATGCGTTAACAATGACGGAGGATTGTATTATCTTCCCGGACCTGTGTATGTTTACGGCATTGTGTACGATAAAACAGCTTTCCGTGAGCTTGGTCTTGAAGTTCCACACAGCTATACGGAATTTGTAAAGCTTCTTAACGACGTTAAGGCAATGGAGCTTAAAGGAACAGAGCCTGATGATAACGACCCCGATACGAAAATAACGGTTGATATAGAGCCCTTTGTACCTACAGTCAAGTGGGTGGATATGTGGACGTTTATATTTGATTCATACATATATGACGATTATCTCAAGGGCGTTGACAATGCACTGTGGCTGAACAATTATCAGCAGGGCAACGAAAGTATGATCGGTCACATGGAGGGCGCTGCACAAAAGCTTATCAAGCTGTTTGACGACGGAATATTATCGCCCGACTTCTGGGAACTGAGAGCGCCCGTGCGTACGGCCAAGCTTTACCGATACCACACCTCCCTTATGACTATCGAATGTCAGTCGGCACTGGGCTTCAACGAGCGTGAAAACAGCGAAACTCCCGAAAATCTTCACGAAATAGGTATGATGCCCTTTTACACAAGCGACGAGGCTGACTCCGATTATCTTATCTCAATGCCAAGATGTTATTTCGGTATGACCAAAAAAGCTGCGCAGGACGAAGCTAAAAAGAATGCCATTCTTGAGATATTCGATTTCCTCAGCACTATGGAAGGTCAGGACCTTATGATCGAGGGAGGCGGAGGGGAGATAAATCTTCTTAAGCAGAGCAATCTAACGGAGGATCCTTTCTATGACGAAGTAAGAGATACGTTCAGCGGAGGAAGAGTCATAACCCGTTTTAATTTCGCAGGCAAGTCTGGCGCGGTGGAAAGTTATATGCACTCCACAACCCTTGACCTTGTTGCCGGCAATATAACCGTTGAGGACTGGCTAAAGGAAGCCGACCGCTTAAGGGACGAAGCACTGACAAGCAAGCCCGTGGAAGAAGAATCATACGGTACTGTCACGGAAACGCTTTCCGTAGAGGAAACAGCCGTTGTTGTGGGAGAAGCGTATCTTCACGCCACAGGCGCAGACATAGGAGTCGTACCCTGCAGAGCCAGCTTCGGTATGAAGAACAAACTGTATAAAGGCGATATTACCGATAAGGCAATAGACACCATTTCCACCACGAGAATGAGCGTGGGTACAGTTACTGAAGACCCGAACCATATCAATATCGTTACCGTTAAGATTACGGGACAGCAGCTTATGGAGCTTCTTGAAGAAAACAAGGACACATTTGTGGGGCTTGCGGGTCTTGACGTTGTGTACGACCCCTCAAAGCCCCAAGGCGAAAGATATATTTCCATAAAGTATAACGGCAAGGAAATAGCACCCGATGACGAATTTACTGCCGCCTCTGTAAAGGGCGCCGTAAAGAGTCTTCCTATGGTAAAGTCATACGACGAGCTTGCATTCCGCGATATGTTCATCAGCTACCTTGCCAGCGTCGGCGGAGAAATCTCGGGAGCGCCTGATTGTCTGGAAATCGTGGGATAAAAAAGAATTTCAGAGGGAAATCTTATAATGAGGAAGAATCAGTTTAAAATAGCGCC